>NZ_NHSG01000393.1:0-51282 GCF_020024005.1 Streptomyces purpurogeneiscleroticus | reverse complement strand
CCCCACACCGTCCTGACCAGCCCGCCCGCCCTCACTTACCTGACCGCGCACCGGACCTCAGGCGGTACCACCGGCCGGGTGAGCACCGAGGACGCGATCGTTGCCATGCGCTGCCTGCACCGCCTCAGCCTCGCCGACCACATCCCCAGCACACCCCACCGGGCCGTGCGCGTCCATGCCCTCGTCCAACGCGTTACCCGCGAAAGTCTGCCCGCCGATCAGCAGGATGCTCTCGCCCGGACCGCCGCCGATGCCCTGGTGGCTGCCTGGCCCGACATAGAACGCGACACCGGCCTCGCCCGCGCCCTGCGGGCCAACGCCGAGACACTCATGCGCCATGCAGAAGGCGCCCTGTACCAGCCCGACGCCCATGAGCTGCTCTTCCGCCTGGGCGAGAGCCTCGACCGAAGCGGACAGTTCACCGCCGCCATTGCGCACTTCCACCGCCTTGCCCGCACTATCCGTGAGGACCTCAGCCCAGACCGTCCCGCAGTGCTCACCATCCGGCACAACCTCGCTCACCTCATAGGGACGGCCGGGGATCCGGCCGGTGCAACCACTGCCTACACCGAACTGCTGCCCGATCTAGTGCAAGTGCTGGGCCCAGACCACCCCGACACCCTCGTCACGCGCCTCGCCATCGCCTGGTGGCAAGGGGTGGCGGGGGACGCGGCCGGCGCTGCCGCGGCCTTGGCGGACCTTTTGCCCGACCAGGTACGGCTCCTGGGCCCCAACCATCCCTACACCCTCATCGGGCGGTCGACATACTGCTGGTGGCAGGGGGTTGCCGGGGATCCGGGCGGTGCGGCCGCCGGTTATGCCGACCTGCTGCCCGACCTGGTGCGGATGCTGGGCCCGGATGCCCGCGCCTCCCTTGCCACCCGGGGCTCCCTCGCCTGGTGGCAGGGGGCAGCAGGAGACGCGGCCAGCGCTGCCGCAGCCTTGGCCGACCTCCTGCCCGACCTGGTGCGGGTGCAGGGCCCGGATGGACCTGTCACTCTTCTCACCCGTCTTGCTCTAGCCCGCTGGCAGGATGAGGCAGGTACCGCCGCCATAACCGCCCACGCCGTCTCCGAAGTGCTGCCCGACCTGGTGCGGGTGCTTGGCCCGAACCACCCCGGCACTCGCACCATCCGAGCCATCCTCGACCGGCGGCGGACAGAGGCGGGAGAAGGGACCAACGCGGTCGCCACGCTCGCTGAACTGTTTCCCCGCTTGGCGCCGCTGATAAGCCATCCTCACTTCCTCACCGCCCGGCACGACCTCACCTCCTTCCGAAAACAGGCCAACACCGAAAGTGACGACTAAGTCCCCATGCGAGTAGGGCCAGGCGCCGCACTGCTCCGTGCCTGACGACGGCACGGGTGCCGAGGACGGCAACCTGCCTGTGGCGGTCGACCACTACTGCACCTTTCGCCACGCGACCGCAGCGCTGGCTGTCACCAGCAGGAACGACTGTTGCCCAGCCACGGAAAATATTGCATTAGATGCGTTTCCTCCTATTTGTGCTCGCTGCAGACGACCTGGTATGCGGCGCGGCCGGTGCAGCCGGACTGCGGGTCGCGGGGTCGGCCGGAGGGCTTGACCGCGTGGTCGCAGCGGCTGGAGTCGGCGTGCTGCGGCTCGATGCTGACGGTGATGCGGGCCATCGAGGAGTCCTCATTTCGGTGTGGTGGGACGACGAAGCGCCGTGCCCGCGGGAGGCGGCACGGAGCTTCGGGCGGTACGACTGCCGCCACCGCTCGCAGCCGTCGCCAGGCTGATGACGGCTGCGAGCGTCAGTCGGCCTGCCTAAGGGCGGTCCGGGCGGGCGGCATCGTAGGCGTCGAGGACGCTCTTGGCGGGCAGGCCGCGGTCAGCGACCTGGTGGCCGTGAGCGCGGGCCCAGGTACGGATCGCCGCGAGCTCGCACTTGGACCGCTTGTGCAGCGCGGTGGGCGGGGACGTCGCCACGGGAGTGCGGGGGCCGGCCTTCACGGCGCGCAGCTGCTCTTGGGCCTGTTCCAGCTCGGCCTTGAGCGTGGCGATGCGCTCTTCAGCTTCGCGCTGGGCGCCCTCGGCAGCAAGCCGGGTGGTCAGCTCGGCCAGGTCGCCGCGCACTCGGGCGGCCTTGTTGCAGATGCTGGCGGTCTGGTGGGTCTCAGCCCAGGCGAGCAGCTGCTGCACGGAATCCCCGGCGGCGCTTTCGGCGAGCGGAGTGCCGTCGCTGTCGGCGGCGATCTTGCGTTCCTGGGCGGTGACGAGAGCGGTGATCTCGTCCTCGGTCAGACCGGTCGCCTCGGTGATCTGGGCAACGGGGTGGTCGGCGTAGTACATGGACAGCGCCGTCGCCTCGAACGCGTTGGGGGACTGGGGCATGTCACGGCCTCCTGTCGGATCGGAGAGCAGAGGGAACAGGGCGGTCAGGGCGTCTTCGTGGTGGGGGAGGCCGACGGCGGCCAGGAGGCCGGCGAGGTCGTCCTTGTCGTGGACGTGGCGTGCTGTGACGCGAGCCGCGGCGATGAACTGCTGCTCGCTGGCGGCCTCGAGGATGGCGCGGTTCTGCGCCTGGCGGTCCGGGGTCAGCGGCTGGCGCCACGGCTCGTACGGGGTCGGCCGGGTGGGGATGAGCTCCAGCTCCAGGTGGGCCAGGGCCTGCTCACGCTCGGTGGCATCGGTGCCGTCCTCGATGGTGGACAGCTGCGGTTCGGTCCGGCAGTGGGGCGTTCCGGTACGGCTCATGACTGTGCCTCCGGGCCGAGGTGAGGGAGCTGGAGGAGAACCTGGTCCAGGACGTCGGGCAGCGGCCGCCAGGGGCCCAGCGCGCCGACGGCGGGGACAGGCAGCGGCAGAGCGCTGACGTCGGTGAGGACCAGGTGGTACTGGCCGGGGTGGGCCCACGGGCTGCACGGTCCGTCGTCCGCGTGGCAGTCGGCCAGGCGCGCGACGCCGAGGATCGCGCTGCTGGGCAGGTCACGGCCGCGAAGGGTGGTGGCGACCAGCGGGTTGCGCAGGGCCGGGTGGTCGAGGGTGCGTCCGGCGTGCAGCAGGAGCCAGCCGCGCCAGGACCAGGGCTGCGGCCGGTTCTCGGTCCGCTTGGTGCCGTGCACGATGCAGGTGGTCTAGGGTTGCCGGATGGTGATGCCGCGAATCCAGTCACGAGACGGTGACACGCTCATGCGGCCCTCCGAAGGAGTGGAGTGGTGTGGGTGCCGGGGCGGCCAGCGCGACGGCCATTGATGGACGGCACGTTGGTGTGCCGCGCGGTAGCGAGGACGGCGCGGCCGGAGTACTTGCCCACGTAAAGGGCGGCGTCGGCGGCGCGCTGCAGCGCGGACAGCTCACGGATACCGAGGACGTCCGGGGCCGCGGCGCCGTCGGCGAACCGGTCGTGGCCCGCTGGATGCCCAGCGACGGCAAGCAGATCTGGTACATCGCCCCGGACGGGATCAACTGGAACACTGTGGTCGGCTGGCTCGTCCAGCGTGCCCTGCCTGCGCACGTCCCAGGCGCTCTTCGCCGGGTCCGTTCCCCGCACAGCGTCAACCCCGACCTGGAGACGACCGCCGAGTCCTCAGCGCGCCGTGCGCTGGAGGAACTGGAGCGCCACTACGCCGCCGAGAAGGCTCGGCTGGAGGCCGAGCAGAAGCGAGCGAAGGATGCGGCGGAGCCGGTCCGGTCCGGCCTGCTGTTCGGCACCGGCAGTGCGCTGGTCAACGCCGTCGCGGTCGTTCTGCACGCGGCCGGCTTTGACGTTACTGACCTGGACGAGGAACTGGGCACGAAGTCAGCGGACCTGCTCGCCGTCTGGGGCGGGGAGGCACGCCTCGTCGAAGTGAAGTCTGAAGGCGGCCCGGCGAAGGAAGCGCTGGTGGCCGATCTGGAGCGCCACCTGAGCACCTGGCCGAAGCTGCGCCCCACCCAGCCGGTCACTCGTGGAACCTTGGTCGTCAACCACCAGCACAAACTCGACCCCGCGCAGCGTAAGCAGGAGGTATACGAGCGCCCCGAGTTCGTAGCCACCCTCCAGCATCCGGTGATTCCAGCAACGGGCCTCTTCGAGTGGTGGCGGACCGAGGACTGGGCAACCGTGCGAACTGCCGTCCTCGGGCAACATCACGGCACGGAGCCGAGCCGGCCCGAGCCAGCTGAGCCCGAAACCTCGGCCGCGGCGCGTCGCGGCTTCTGGTCCCGCTTCGGCCGCTTCGCCGACTCGTGACAGCACAGTCAGCACCGGCCAGCGGCGCTCTGTAGGCAGCCTGAAAGGCCGATCCGGTGGGCCCCGTCAGCAAGTCCCGCCAGCAAGCGTCCCGCTTATCATCGAGCCTTGACGGCCTCCAACGTCTCCTCCAGCCACCGTCCGACCGGTCTCGCCCTTCCGTTGTAGCCGCGGTCCGAACGCGTGGAGCCGCCGCCGAACCCTGGACGTTCAAGCCGGAACATGCGTGACAGTTGATGGCTACAGGGGCCCTACCCGCGCGGGTTCATCAGCGGCTCGCTCACAAACTCCGAGCAGCCTCAGTATGTTTACTCCGAAAGCGCCTTTGGGTCGGAAGGATCGTCGCATGACTCTCACCATGGCCTGGATCAGAAGGGTCGGCGAGACGGAAGAGATGATCATCGCGAGCGACAGTCGGCTCAGGTCGCTGGGCGCCTGGGACACGGCACCGAAGATCATTCCGCTGCCGCGCGGGGACGCCGCGATCGCCTTCGCGGGAGAGACCGACTATGCCTACCCGATGATGATCCAGGTCGTTAACTCCATCAACTTCTATGACGGTGCGCTCAGCCGGAGGCAGCCGCTGGCAAAGCTCAAGGGTCATCTCATCCGCGTGATCAACTTGATGCTCGACCAGCACAAAGACGTGCCGACCGAGTTGTGGGAAGCTCCGGCGGCCTTCTTCCTCCTGGCGGGATACGACTGGACCACCAACGAGTTCAAGATCTGGAAGCTGCACTTCGACAAGAGCATCGGCAGGTTCACCTTCAGCCCCGCCTCGTCATGGAGGGGTGAAGGACACGATGAGAAGGTGCTGTCGATCATCGGCGATGAGATCGGGGCAGCGCGGGAAGTCGTCTTGGAGAACCTGCGAGGCCCGGATGGGATTCGCTCGGGCGCGTTCGACATGGAACCTATGAGGGCCTTGGCCTTCATGGTCGACGCTGAGAGGTTCCGCTCGATCGGCGGCCACATCCAGATGGTCAAGGTCTACAAGGCTTTGCAGTGCGTGCCGTTTACCATCTCCCGCAACGGGACGAGGTCGCTGCTGGGTCGCCCGCTGCTCGACTACGAGAAGTCCGAGACTATCCCGACGCTGACGCTGGACTATTAGTGGCTTGCGTCAGAGGTCCGCTGCGCTGCTGATGTTCGATCTCGTTCGCCGTCCAAGTGCAATGGCCGGTGGCTGCCTTGCCGAAACTACCTGCGAACTTCAGTCGCAGAGCACTACCCCGCAGGCCAATGTGGGTTCGGCGTGCCGTCATCGCTCATGTGCGCCCGCTGCCAGATCCCTTTCCAGTGGAACGGCGTCTCCGGGACGAACCGGTGCCGCTGCTCGCACGGACATGGCGCCAGCACCCACGCGCACCCACGGCACAGCTCCACCCAGCCGTGCCCGGTCGAGTTCGATACCAGCGGTCTCTCGTCCCCGCAGGCGGGGCAGCCGGGGAGGTCGGCGCCGTCCAGAATCGTGTTCTGTCGCCGGACGTACTCAGGCAGCCGCAGCGACGGATGGCGAAACCGCAGCCACCACGGTCGCGGAGCCAGGCCGTTGCAGCAGCCCGGCTCGACGAAGACGGTGTCGGTGGCATTCTCGGTCACCCGGAACCCTCCGGCGGCGAACAGATCAGGCATGGTGAGCAGCCCGTGCAGGAATGTGCCGAGCGGGTCGGTCGGGCACAGCCCGTGCTCCTCCTCCGGCTCGAAGTCGTTGCAGGCGGCGATCTGCAGAATCGCCGTGCCGACCTCCGCCGGAGCCAGCCCCCCGTTCAGCAGGAGGTAGCCATACGATTCCTGCTCGCCAACCGGCCAGAGCGCGAAGTCGTCGGCGGCGGAGATCTCCAGAACGGGTTGCATCACAATCACATGGGGATGATGCCGGACCCACTGCTACACCGCCACGGGCTTTCAGCTGGCATCGGGCTCGGATCGGGCCCGCTACCTGGGCAGTTTCGCAATGCGCTCCGGGCAGGCGGCGCCGACATAGCGCATGGCGGTCTGCGCGGTGATCCCGAAAAGCCGCATCAGCTTGAGGGGATCACCGGTGGCAAACGCCTCGTTGAGCATGCGGTCCTGCCGCACGCCGACGAGCGTGGAGGGTTCTGCGAAGCAATGTTCTGCTGACCACCGGATGATCTGGGTCGAGGGCGGTCTTCTGGCTGACGAGAAGGTAGGGGTTCGACGATGCCGACCAGCGGTGGTGGCGATAGGCGAGCCACTCGCTGGCGAGTCGGTGGGTGAATTCCTCCAGGTAGAGGGTGTGACGCAGCAAGCCGCGGCGGACTTCGAGAGTGCCGTGAGCAAGGTTGAGGTCGTTCGTCCGAATCGTGCGAAGCTCTTTACCAGGCAGCGCGTGAATGGCCACCAAGGCGATGACCAGGCGGCTGAGCGGAGACTTTGCCTGATCCATCAGTCCGGCCAGTAGATCGCTGCGCATGGACTTCGGGAGTCCCTTCAGGTGACCGACCGAAAGCTGGCGGGTCGGGTCCCGGAACACCATCCGTTCCCACTTGAGCGCCTTGAACAGGCTGCGCAGGCTCACCGCGAGCTGCTGGCGCTCTTGTCCTGACAGGCCGGATACCACCGCCTCAATATGGTCAGTCGTGATCTTTCGCAGAGTGGTCACGCCGGCGGCTGTCCACGTGGTGAGGACGGGTTCAATGTGGGCGAGGTAACGGCGAATGCTGCGGTAATCGCGGACCTCGCCCTCGCGGCGCCCCTGGCTGCGCAGAAGGGTCACCCATGCGTGGATCTCGCTGGCGAGCGGGTCCGGGAGGACACTGATCGCGACCTGGATCCACGCGAGATTTACGTCCTGGCGGCGGTCCGGATCATCAATGAGCAGACCATGAGAACGGAGGAACTGACAGACCGGCTTCGCCGCGAGAGTCGCAGAACAACTGGCCAAATCGTGGACATCGTGCTCCAGGATGGCGTTCTCAGCGCCCAGCCAGTGCACCAGGATGGTCAGCGTGCGGATGTTCTTGCGGTAGTCAGGCGTCCGACGATCGAGGATGAGCTGGTCGAACTCCTCGACCAGCCGCCGTGCTGCCTCCGACAGCGGCAACTCGCCAGGACCTCGGCGCCCCAGGCGGGCCAGCACAGGCGACCAGTCGCGCCGGGGATTTGAAAGCGTTTCCTGCCCGCGGAACGTCCCAGCGGGGCCGGGGGATCGCTCGCAGGTATGCCGCTACGGCTCGGCCGCGCTCGCGCAGCAGCTTCTCTCTGGCCCTTCGAGCCACTGACCTTCGCTGTCCGTCATGTCGCTATCGAGCGGGCAGTAGTGCGGATGGGCATCGCAGAACTGATAGAAGGCCAGGCGCCACGCGTAGGAGCGGACCATCTCGTCTACGGAGGACTCTGACTGCGGTACCGGATCGACGGGGAAGCCCAGTCGGGCAGCGGCCTCGGGGGTGGTCATCGGGAGCCTTTCTGGATGGCAGCAGCGGGGGGTGATGTGCGGGTGAACGAAGCCGTCAGACGGTCACTCCTGGCTTCACGTCACTTACGGGCTGGCCACCACCGCATCAGGCCGGTCCGGCGGGCGAGCCATGCCGAAAACGCCCCGCCCGCACCCCTCCACCCCCGAGGAGCCGCACATGCCCACCGAAAACCCCGCTCCCCGCACCGCGGTGATCGGTCTTGGCGCCATGGGACTGCCCATGGCCCGCCGGCTGGCCGCCGCGCTGCCCGTCACCGTCTTCGACATCGCCGCCGAGCGGCGCGCGCTGGTCACCGCCGAGGGCGCGGCCGAGGCCGACACCCCGGCGGGCGCCGCGCGAGACGCCGATGTGGTGCTGCTGGCCGTACGCGACCAGGCGCAGGTCGACGCTGCCCTGTTCGGTACGGATTGTGCCGCGTCGGTGCTGCGCCCCGGCGCGGTCGTCGTCCTGACCAGCACCGTCGGCCCGGAGGCCGCCCGCGCCACCGCGGACCGTCTCGCCGAGCTGTCCGTGCACCTGGTCGACGCGCCGGTCAGCGGCGGTCCCACCCGGGCCGGCAACGGCGATCTGCTGATCGTCGTCGGCGCCGCCGAGGAGGCCCGCGCGCTCGCCGCGCCCGTCCTGCTGCGCGCGGTCCAGGGCTCGACCACGGTCGCCCTGGTCACTACGGCCGGACTCGTCACCCCACTGCTGGCGCGCACCGACCTGTCCCCGCAGCAACTGGCCCTCGTCTGCCTCGCGATGGGCGCGGGCGGCCTGTCCGTCTCGCACATCAACGACGCCGGGTACTGGATGTTCACCAAGCTCGTCGGGCTGGACGTGGTCGCGGGGCTGCGCACCTGGACGGTCCTCACCACGGCCATGGGCCTCATCGGCTTCGCCCTTACGGCGTTGCTGTGGCAGGTGATGTAGTCAGCCGCTCGGAGCCGGTGTACACATTCATCGACGTACCCCGGAGGAAGCCGACCAGCGTCAGCCCGCTCTCCGCTGCCAGGTCCACGGCGAGCGAGGAAGGGGCGGAGACGGCGGCCAGCATCGGAATTCCCGCCATCACCGCCTTCTGCACCAGCTCGAAGGAGGCCCGGCCGCTGACCATCAGTACCGTCCCGCGCAACGGCAGCAGGCCGGAGCGCAGGGCGTGGCCGACGACCTTGTCCACGGCGTTGTGCCGGCCGACGTCCTCGCGCAGGCACAGCAGCTCGCCGTCGGACGTGAAGAGCCCGGCGGCGTGCAGGCCGCCGGTGCTGTCGAACACCCGCTGGGCCGCCCGCAGTTGGTCGGGGAGGCCGGTCAGTGTCTCCGGTGCGATGCTCAGTGGGTCCTCGGCCACGGACCACGCAGCCGAGGTGCGTACCGCGTCCAGACTGGCCTTGCCGCACAGCCCGCACGACGACGTGGTGTAGAAGTTGCGTTCCAGCGAGGCGTCCGGGGCGGCAACGCCCTCGGCCAGGACGACATCGACCACGTTGTACGTGTTGCCGCCGTCGGACGTGGCGCCCGCGCAGTAGCGGATCCCGGCCACGTCGCCGGCGGCGTGCACCACCCCCTCGCTCACCAGGAAGCCGGCCGCGAGGTCGAAGTCGTCGCCCGGGGTGCGCATGGTCACCGTGAGCGGCCGACCGCCGACCCGGATCTCCATCGGCTCCTCGGCGGCCAGGGTGTCCGGGCGGTACGAGGACACCCCGTCCCGGATGCGCAGCACCCGCCGCCGCGCGGTCACGCGTCCCACGCCGCGCTCCGCTCCTTGGGCTCCAGGCGGACCACAACGCCCTTGGAGGTGGGGCAGTTGCTGAAGTCGGCAACGCTGTCCAGCGGGACCAGGACGTTGGTTTCGGGGTAGTAGGCCGCCGCGGAGCCCCGGCTCGCGGGGTAGCCGACGACGCGGAAGTCCTCCGCGCGGCGTTCCTTCCCGTCGTGCCAGACGCCCACCAGATCCACGACGGAGCGGTCTTCGATGCCCAGTTCCGCCAGGTCGGCGGGGTTGACGAGCACGACCCGGCGGGCGTTGTGAATGCCGCGGTAGCGGTCGTTCGGTGCGTACCAGACGGTGTTCCACTGGTCGTGCGAGCGCAGGGTCTGCAGCAGCAGATGCCCCTCGGGGACGTGCGGCATCGTGAACTCGTTGGAGGTGAACACGGCCTTGCCGCTCGGGGTGCGGAAGACCCGCTCGTTCACCGGGTTGGGCAGATGGAAGCCGCCGGGCTGCGCCACCCGGGCGTTGAAGTCCTCGAAGCCCGGTACTACACGGGAGATCCGGTCGCGGATGGTGCCGTAGTCGCCCTCGAACTGCTCCCAGGGGATGAACGGATCGTCCCCCAGGGTCCGGTGCGCCAGCCGGCTGATGATCGCGACCTCGCTGAGCAGCTGCGGGGAGGCGGGCGGCAGCTTCCCCCGGGAGGCGTGGACGTCACTCATCGAGTCCTCGACGGTGATGAACTGCTCGACGCCGTTCTGGAAGTCCTTGTCGCTGCGGCCCAGCGTGGGCAGGATCAGGGCGGTGTCACCGCAGACGGTGTGGGAGCGGTTGAGCTTGGTGGAGATGTGCGCGGTGAGCCGGCACTTGCGCATCGCCTCCTCGGTGACCGCGCTGTCGGGAGTGGCCCGTACGAAGTTTCCCGCGACACCGAGGAAGACCTTGGCGCGGCCTTCGTACATCGCGTGGATGCCGTTCACCGCGTCCAGACCGTGCTGGGCGGGCGGCGTGAAGCCGAACTCCTTCTCCAGCGCATCGAGGAACCTCTGCGGCATCTTCTCCCACACGCCCATGGTGCGGTCGCCCTGGACGTTGCTGTGGCCGCGCACCGGGCACACGCCCGCGCCGGGCCTGCCGATGTTGCCGCGGAGCAGCAGGAAGTTGACGATCTCGCGGATGGTGGGGACCCCGTGCTTGTGCTGGGTCAGCCCCATCGCCCAGCACACAATGATCTTCTTGCTCTTCAGGACCTGGGCATGGACGCCCTCGATCTCCTCGCGCGTGAGCCCGGTCGCTTCGAGGACGTGCTCCCAGGAGACCTTCCGCACGTGCTCGGTGAATTCGGTGCTGCCGATGGTGTGGGCCTGGATGAAGTCGTGGTCGAGCACGGTGCCCGGCGCGGCGTCCTCGGCCTCCAGCAGCAGCCGGTTCAGGGCCTGGAAGAGGGCGAGGTCGCCGCCCGCGCGGATGTGCAGGAACCGGTCGGCGATCGGCGTGCCGCGGCCGATCACACCGCGCGCCCGCTGCGGGTGCTTGAAGCGCATCAGCCCGGCCTCGGGCAGGGTGTTGACCGCGATGACCTGACCGCCGTTGCGCTTGGTCTCCTCCAGCGCCGAGAGCATCCGCGGGTGGTTGGTACCCGGATTCTGACCTACGACGAAGACCAGGTCGGAGCCGTGAATATCGTCCAGCGAGACGCTGCCCTTGCCGATACCCAGCGTCTCCGTCATCGCGAAGCCGCTGGACTCGTGGCACATGTTGGAGCAGTCCGGCAGGTTGTTGGTGCCGTACGCGCGGGCGAAGAGCTGGAGGAGGAAGGCGGCCTCGTTGTTCAGCCGCCCCGATACGTAGAAGAGCGCCTCGTCGGGGGAGGCCAGCGCCTTGAGTTCCTCGGCGAGCAGGCCGAACGCCTCGTCCCAGTCGATCGGCTCGTAGTGGGTCGCGCCGGGCCGCTTGACCATCGGCTCGGTCAGCCGGCCCTGCTGGTTGAGCCAGTAGTCGGACTTGGTGTCCAGCTCGGCGATCGAGTGCGCGCGGAAGAAGTCCCGGGTGACGCGCCGCGAGGTGGCCTCGTCGTTGATGTGCTTGGCGCCGTTCTCGCAGTACTCGTTCATGTGCCGCTTGCCCGGCGCGGGCTCGGGCCAGGCACAGCCCGGGCAGTCGATGCCCTTGGGCTGATTGACGTTCAGCAGGGTCAGCGCGGTGCGCCGCGGGGACGTCTGGCCCAGCGAGTACTCCAGCGCGTGCGTCACGGCGGGCAGACCGGTCGCCCAGGTCTTGGGCGGAGTGACCGACAGGTCGTCGGCGGGATCCTCGATCTCTGCACGGCTCATGCCCTGACCTTCCGGCAATTCCCGGAGACAAGTCAAAGAGGGGTTTCCGATTGCTTGATAGGCGCCGCTTATTGGGCTGCGGAATTGCCGGGGAGTCGCTCCAGGGCGGCGGCGAGGTCGGTCTGCCGGGCGATCTCCATCAGGGCGCGGGCCATGACGGAATCCGGCTCGCGGGCGGTCGTCACCAGCCCGATGGGGACCGAACGGGTGGGTTCGACCAGCGGTACGGCGCGCATGCCGGGCGGAATACCGAAGACGTGCAGCCAGGCGTGCGGCACGATGCTGGCCCACCGGCCCGTCCTGACGTGCGCGAAGAGCGCGGCCACCGAGTCGGTCTCCACGCGGGGCGTCGGCCGCACCCCGGCCTCGGCGAACAGCTCGTCCAGCACCCTGCGCCCCTGCATGGTCCCGGTCAGCAGGCACAGTGGCAGCCGCGACGCCTCCGCCCAGGTCGCCGTCGTCCGACGGCCCAGATTGTCGGCCGCGGAGGTCAGCAGTACATACCGTTCCTGGTACAGCGGAACCGTCCGGAAATTCTCCGGATTCTCGGAGATGCCCTCGCGCAGATAACTGATGGCGGCATCGATTTCGAAATTCTGCAGCCGCCGGAGAATGTCCGCCGACCGGAGGTCCGCCTGGACATCCACGGTGACCAGCGGGTGCGCCGCGCAGAACGGGTCGATGAGCAGGGAGACGGCGCCGGTCGCGGTCGGGACGGCGCCGATCCGTATCCGCCCGCTCAGTCCGGTGCGCAGCGCGCCGACCTCGTCCTTGAGGGCGTCACGGTCGGCGAGGATGCGCTGCGCCCACACCACGATGCGCTCGCCCTCCGGCGTGAGCCCCTCATAGGTACGGCCGCGCCGGACCAGCGGCACGTCCAGCTCCTCCTCCAGCTTCCGGATCGCCTCCGAGAGCGCGGGCTGGGAGACGTAGCACGCCTGGGCGGCACGCGCGAAATGGCGCTCTCGGGAGAGCGCCACCAGATATTCGAGTTGGCGAAACAGCACGTCAAGGGTCTACCCGACGGCCCGCTGGAACGCCAGTCGGGACGGCGGGTGAGCCGGTCGCCCGCCTCGGAGTGCCGGACGGTGCGAGTAGAGTTTCCGGAGGAGGGCGGTACACGCTGCCCTCCTTTGCCGTGTCCGGGCCGATGCCGCCCCCGGCGAAAATCTTGTGCCCGAGCATGACAGGTTCTGCGTTGTTGTCTTTTTTCCCGTCCGCTTTTCCGTCCGCGGCCGGCCGCCCCGCCTGGCTGGCCTCGCCCAAGGTCTTCCGTACCGAGGTCCTGGCCGGTCTGGTCGTCGGTCTGGCCCTGATCCCCGAGGCGATCTCCTTCTCGGTGATCGCCGGGGTCGACCCGAAGGTGGGACTGTTCGCCGCCTGCGTCATGGCGATGGTGATCGCCTTCGTCGGCGGCCGCCCGGCCATGATCTCCGCCTCCACCGGTGCCGTCGCCCTGGTCGTCGCTCCCGTCGCCCGCGAGCACGGGCTGGGTTACCTGCTCGCCACCGCCGTCCTCGCCGGCGTCTTCCAGATTGCCCTCGGCGTCCTCGGCGTGGCCAAGCTGATGCGGTTCGTGCCGCGCTCGGTGATGGTCGGCTTCGTCAACGCGCTCGGCATCCTGCTCTTCGCGGCCCAGATCCCCAACCTCCGCGACGTGCCGTGGGCGGTCTACCCGCTGGTCGTCGCCGGGCTGGCGCTGATGATCTTCTTCCCGAGGCTCACCAAGGCCGTGCCCGCGCCGCTGGTCTCCATCGTCATCCTCACGGTCATCACCGTGGCGGCCGGCATCGCGGTCCCCACCGTCGGCGACAAGGGCAAGCTGCCGTCCTCACTGCCCGTACCGGGACTGCCGGACGTACCGTTCACCCTCCACACCCTGACCGTCATCGCCCCCTACGCGCTGGCGATGGCCCTGGTGGGGCTCATGGAGTCGCTGATGACGGCGAAGCTGGTGGACGAGATCACCGACACCCGCTCCAACAAGACCCGCGAGTCCATCGGCCAGGGCATCGCCAACATCACCGCCGGCTTCTTCGGCGGCATGGGCGGCTGCGCCATGATCGGCCAGACGATGATCAACGTGAAGAACGGCGCCCGTACGCGTCTGTCGACGTTCCTGGCCGGGTTCTTCCTGCTGATCCTGTGCATCGTCCTCGGGCCGGTCGTCTCCGAAATCCCGATGGCCGCGCTGGTCGCGGTGATGGTGCTGGTCTCGGTCGGCACCTTCGACTGGCACTCGGTCAAGCCCGCCACGCTCAAGCGGATGCCGATCGGCGAGACCACCGTCATGGTGATCACGGTCATCGTCGTGGTCGCCACCGACAACCTCTCCATCGGTGTCGTCGTCGGCACCCTCACCGCCATGGTGATCTTTGCCCGGCGCGTGGCCCACCTCGCCCACGTCACCTCGGTCACCGACCCCGACGGCACCCAGGTCGTGTACTCCGTCACCGGCGAGCTCTTCTTCGCCTCCTCCAACGACCTGGTCACGCAGTTCGACTACGCCGGCGACCCGGACCACGTGGTGATCGACCTGACCGCCGCCCACGTCTGGGACGCCTCCTCCGTCGCCGCACTGGACGCGGTCGAGACCAAGTACACCCAGCGCGGCAAGACCGTCGAGATCATCGGCCTGAACGAGCCCAGCGCCCGCCTGCACAAGACGCTGAGCGGGGAACTGGCCGACAGCCACTGACCGGACCAGTGCCGGTCATTTCCGGCGCACGTCGTCGCTCACCGCGTCTCCTGCGGGGCGATCTCGGCGATCAGGTCCGCCACCCGGCGCTTGATCTCATCGCGGATCGGACGTACGGCTTCGACGCCCTGGCCTGCCGGGTCGTCCAGCTTCCAGTCCAGGTAGCGCTTGCCGGGAAAGACGGGGCAGGCGTCGCCGCAGCCCATCGTGATGCACACGTCGGACGCCTGGACGGCGTCGACGGTCAGGACCTTGGGCCGCTGCGCGGACATGTCGATGCCGACCTCGCGCATGGCCTCGACGGCGGCGGGGTTGACCCGGTCGGCGGGGGCGGAGCCGGCGGAACGTACCTCGATACGGTCCCCGGCCAGGTGGGACAGCCATGCGGCGGCCATTTGGGAGCGCCCGGCGTTGTGGACGCACACGAACAGAACGGAGGGCTTCTCGGGCATCGGGGACCTTCTCATCAGTGGCCAATGGCATCAGTGAAAACTGATGTGAAAGTATCAGTCCATGATGACGTCAGCCAATGCTGAACTGATCAGGGTCCTCGCCGACCCGCTCAGGCTTCGGATCGTGTCCCTCCTCGCCCACGAGACCCTGTGCACGACGCACCTGGTGGCGGAGACCGGGGCCCGGCAGACGAATCTCTCCAACCACCTCCGTGTCCTGCGCGAGGCGGGTGTGGTGGAGACCGAGCCGTGCGGCCGCTTCACCTACTACAAGCTGCGCCCCGCGGCGTTGGAGTCCCTGGGTGCGATGTTCGGCGAGCTGGCCGCCACCGCGCGTACGACGATCGAGACCGACCGAAAGCGAGCCTGCTGATGACCGCGACCGAATCCGGCACCACCTCACCCCCGACCGGTGAGGATGCCTCGATCGTCGCCAAGCTCTCCACGCTCGACCGCTTCCTGGCGCTGTGGATCCTCCTCGCGATGGCCGTCGGTCTCGGCCTGGGGCGCCTGATCCCCGGCCTGAACAGTGCGCTGAGCAAGGTCGAGGTCGGCGGCATCTCGCTGCCGATCGCCCTCGGCCTGCTGGTCATGATGTACCCGGTCCTCGCCAAGGTCCGTTACGACAAGCTGGACGCCGTCACCGGTGACCGCAAGCTGATGATCTCGTCCCTGGTCATCAACTGGCTCGTCGGGCCCGCCGTGATGTTCGCGCTGGCGTGGATCTTCCTGCCCGACCTCCCCGAGTACCGGACCGGCCTGATCATCGTCGGGCTGGCCCGCTGCATCGCCATGGTCATCATCTGGAACGACCTGGCCTGCGGCGACCGTGAGGCCGCCGCCGTCCTCGTCGCCCTGAACTCGGTCTTCCAGGTCATCGCGTTCGGCCTGCTCGGCTGGTTCTACCTCGACCTGCTGCCCCAGTGGCTCGGGCTCGGGAACGGCCAGGGCCTGGACGTCCCGGTCTGGCACATCGCCCTGAACGTGATCGTCTTCCTCGGCATCCCGCTGCTCGCCGGCTTCCTCACCCGCCGCATCGGCGAGAACAAGCTCGGCCGCGAGCGCTACGAGTCGACGTTCCTGCCGAAGATCGGCCCCTGGGCGCTGTACGGCCTGCTCTTCACGATCGTCATCCTCTTCGCCCTGCAAGGAAAGACGATCACCACGCAGCCCCTGGACGTCGCCCGGATCGCCCTGCCGCTGCTGGTCTACTTCGCCGTGATGTGGGCCGGTACCTTCCTGCTCGGCAAGGGCATCGGCCTGGCGTACGACCGCACCGCCACCCTCGCCTTCACCGCCGCCGGCAACAACTTCGAACTGGCCATCGCGGTCGCCATCGCCACCTTCGGCGTCACCTCCGGCCAGGCCCTGTCCGGTGTCGTGGGCCCGCTCATCGAGGTGCCGGTACTGGTGGCACTGGTGTACGTCTCGCTGGCCTGGCGCAAGAAGTTCACCACGCGCTGACGCACTCGCCTCAGGCGCTGTACCGCCCCAGCGTCTGCCCCATCGCGGCCAACACCGAGGGCTCGACGCGGTAGTACACCCACGTCCCCCGCCGCTCCGAAGCGAGCAGGCCGGCTTCCCTGAGCTTCTTCAGGTGGTGGGAGACGGTGGGCTGGGAGACGCCGACATCGGAGATGTCGCACACGCATGCCTCGCCGCCCTCGTGCGAGGCGACCAGCGAGAAGAGCCGGAGCCGTACCGGATCGCCGAGGGCCTTGAACATCTTGGCGGTCCGCTCCGCCTCTTCCGCGGTCAGCGGGCGCTCGGTGAGCGGCGGGCAGCACGGCGCCGCGGTCTCCGGCTCCAGCATCGGCAGGCTTTCGGAATTCGACATGTGTCTATGTTGACACGTGTCGAATCCGATGGCCATGCTGGCAGTGCAACCCATCGACGGATGTCGAATCAGGGGAATCGAAGGAGTCGTCGTCGTGAACGCACCCACCACCACCGGACTTCCTGTCGTGGTCGTCGGGGCCGGTCCCATCGGCCTGGCAGCTGCCGCGCACCTCATCGAGCGCGGCCTCACCCCGCTGGTTCTGGAGGCCGGGCCGTCCGCGGGTACCGCCGTCCGGGAGTGGGCGCACGTACGGCTGTTCTCGCCCTGGGCCGAGGTCGTCGACCCTGCCGCCGAGAAGCTGCTGGCCCCGACGGGCTGGGTCCGGCCGGCCGGCGAGACCTACCCTTCGGGCGCGGACTGGGCCGAGCGGTACCTCCAGCCGCTGGCCGGCGTCCTCGGTGACAAGGTCCGCTTCGGCGTCCGCGTCACCGGCGTCTCCCGCGTCGGCCGCGACCGCGTGGTCGACGCCGGCCGGGAGGACCAGCCCTTCGCGGTCCACCTCCGGCACGCCGACGGCACCGAGGAGCGGCTGACGGCCCACGCGGTGATCGACGCCTCCGGTACCTGGTCCACGCCCGGCCCGCTGGGCGGCGACGGCCTCCCCGCCCTCGGCGAACACACTGCCGCCGACCGCATCTCCTACCGCGTCCCCGACCTCAAGAACCCGGCCGTCCGCGCCCGTTACGCGGGCAAGCGCACCGCCGTGATCGGCTCCGGCGCCTCGGCCTTCACCGCCCTCGCCTACCTTGCCGACCTCGCCAAGGAGGCCCCGGGCACGCACACCACCTGGGTCCTGCGGCGCGGCATCAGCGGCAGCACATTCGGCGGCGGCGAGGCCGACCAGCTCCCGGCCCGCGGCGCGCTGGGTCTGCGCGCCAAGGCCGCCGTGGACGACGGGTACGCCGACGCCGTCACCGGCTTCCGTACCACCGCCGTCGAGCCGGACGGCGAGCGGCTCGTCCTGGTCGCCGAGGACGGCCGCCGCCTCGACCCGGTGGACGAGGTCATCACCCTCACCGGCTTCCGCCCCGACCTGAGCTTCCTGGTCGAACTCCGCCTCGGCCTCGACGAACGCCTCCAGGCCCCCGTCGAGCTCGCCCCGCTGATCGACCCCAACGTGCACTCCTGCGGCACCGTCTACCCGCACGGCGTCAAGGAGCTCTCCCACCCCGAGCGGGGCATCTACCTCGTGGGCATGAAGAGCTACGGGCGTGCCCCGACGTTCCTCGCGATGACCGGATACGAGCAGGTCCGCTCCATCGCCGCCGCCCTGGCCGGTGACCAGGAGGCCGCCGAGCGCGTGGAGCTCACCCTCCCGGAGACCGGCGTCTGCGGGGGAGCGGGCCTCTTCGACGCCCCGGAGGCCGCCGAGGCGGACCGGTCCGGCGGGGCGTGCTGCGCCGCCCCGGCCACCCTCCAGATCGGAGTCGGCGCGCCCGCTCCCTCCGGAGGCTGCTGACGCCACCGGGGCGCCGCCCGGTTAGCCTCGAACCATGGCGGCACGGGACCGGGAGCTGGGTGAGACCCAGCGCGCGCACTGGCAGAGTACGTACAGTGCCCACCCCGGCATGTACGGCGACCAGCCCTCCGCGTCCGCCGTGCACGCCGCCGGTGTCTTTCGCGCCGCCGGAGCCGGTGACGTGCTGGAACTCGGCTGCGGGCACGGCCGCGACGCGCTGTACTTCGCATGGTGCGGCTTCACCGTGCAGGCGACCGACTTCAGCTCGGTCGGGCTCCAGCAGCTGCGTGCCGCTGCCGCGGCCGCCGGGCTCGACGGCAAGGTCACAACGGCGGTCCACGACGTACGTGATCCGTTGCCGTTGCCGGCTTCCTCGGTGGATGCGGTGTTCGCGCACATGCTGCTGTGCATGGCCCTGTCCACCCAGGAGATCCACGCGGTGGTCGGCGAGATCCGTCGCGTGCTGCGGCCGGGCGGGACGCTCGTGTACACCGCCCGGCACACCGGCGACGCCCACTACGGCACCGGCATCGCCCACGGTGACGACATCTTCGAGCACGGCGGCTTCGCCGTGCATTTCTTCCCGCGCGACCTGGTCGACGTCCTCGCCGAGGGCTGGGAGCTGAACGAAGTCCACACCTTCGAGGAAGGCGAACTGCCCCGCCGCCTGTGGCGCGTCACGCAGACCGTGCCCCGAGCCTGAACGCTGCGCCCGGCTGCCGCCCGCCGAGCGGCCTCGCCCTTGAAGGGGCTGCGTAGGTGATAGTCGCGTCATTTCACATGGCGATTTTCGTTGCGCGATACGCAACTCATGGACTGTCGTCCGTTCTTTGTTTGAGCGCCTTGACAGGGGTTCAGGGGGCCCGCAGACTCGTTGCGTAAGGCGCAGCCTGTTTCTTCATACGCAACGTATGCAACGAGGTGCCATGATGATTCCCGCAGGTCGTCTCGCCGACATCCCGCGAGGCGAGTCCTACCGGCTCGAGACCGACCCGCCCGTCGCGGTGTTCCACACCGAGGACGGCGAGGTCTATGCGATCGACGACACCTGCACCCATCAGGACGCCTCGTTGTCCGACGGCTGGCTGGAGGGGTGCGCGGTCGAATGTCCGCTGCACGCCTCGACGTTCGATCTGCGTACAGGCAAGGTGGACGGCCCGCCGGCCAGGCTCCCCGTGCGCACGCACCAGGTCCTCATCGAGGACGGCATGGTCTACGTCGCACTGTCCGACGCCCCGCCGAACCTGCCGCCGTCCTGCGTCGCCGCGCGCCTGGCAGGAGGGGTGGTGGCATGAAGACGGTCGCCGTCGTCGGTGCCTCGCTTGCCGGACTCTTCGCTGCCCGGTCGCTGCGCAAGCAGGGCTATGACGGGCGCCTCGTCCTCATCGGGGAGGAGACCCACCGGCCCTACGACAGACCGCCGCTGTCGAAGGAGTTCCTCACCGGAAAGGTGGATGAGGGCGAGCTCGCCCTTGAGGCGGAGGGTGAGGACCTCGACGCCGAGTGGGTTCTCGGGACGCGGGCCGTCGGTCTGGAGACCCGGGAGCGCGCGGTACGGCTCGCCGACGAGAGGGTCGTGCGTGCGGACGGTGTCGTGATCGCCACGGGGGCCGCCGCGCGAAGGCTGCCCGGTAGCGAGGGCCTGGCAGGCGTGCATGTACTGCGTACGCTCGACGATGCCCGTGCGCTGCGGGACGACCTGGCACACGGTGGCCGGCTGGTCGTCGTGGGCGGGGGATTCGTCGGTGCCGAAGTGGCCTCGACCGCCGCCGTGATGGGCCTGGACGTGACGTTCGTTGTGGCCGGGCCCACGCCGCTCGCCGGTCCGCTGGGGACGGAAATGGCCTCAGCCGTATCGGAGTTGCATGCCGATCACGGCGTTCGTCTGGTGTGCGGCACCGGCGTGCGAGGGGTGACCGGGAAGCCGGGGGAGCGGGTGGAGGCGGTCGTGCTCGACGACGGCCGCAGCCTGCCGGCCGACATCGTCGTGGTGGGCATCGGCGCGAATCCCTGCACCGACTGGCTGGAGGGGTCGGGCGTTGCGCTCGACAACGGCGTGCGGTGCGGGGCCGACGGCATCACGAGTGTGCCGGGCGTCGTCGCGGTCGGTGACTGCGCGGCCTGGTACGACCCGGCTTTCGGCACCCATCGCCGGATCGAGCACTGGACCGGCGCCAAGGAGCGCCCGGCGGCGGCCGTGGCCGCCCTGCTGTCCGGTGGCACCGCCCCCGCCGGACCGCCCCGCCCGCCGTACTTCTGGTCCGACCAGTACGGAGTGAAGATCCAGTTCGCCGGGCACGCGGCGCGGGCCGACAGTGTGACCGTCGAGGACGGCAGCCCGGCCGACCGCAGCTTCCTCGCGGTCTACCGGCGCGCCGGGGAGCCGGTTGGCGTACTGGGCGTGGATCGCACCAAGCTCTTCACGCGCTGGCGCCGGCAGCTCGCCACCGCGGTGGCGCAGGGCGGCACCGCATGAGCACCGCAACACGGCCGAGCCAGGGCGCCCCCGCGCTGTATCCGCACGGGCTCCCTCGACCCGCCCGGACGCTGGTCATGGGCATTGTGAATGTCACGCCCGACTCGTTCTCCGACGGCGGGCGGTGGTACGGCTCCGAGCAGGCCGTCGCGCACGGACTCGCGCTGCTCGACGAGGGCGCGGACATCCTGGACGTGGGCGGTGAGTCGACCCGTCCCGGTGCGCTGCGTCCGTCACCCGAGGAGGAGCTGCGGCGCGTGCTGCCCGTCGTCCGCGAGCTCGCTGCCACCGGCGTGCCCGTCAGTGTCGACACCATGCGGGCCGAGGTGGCCGCTCGCGCCATCGAGGCCGGCGCGACGCTGGTCAACGATGTCTCGGGCGGTCTCGCCGATCCCGCGATGCTGCCGCTGATGGCGCGGGCCGGGCTGCCGTACGTGGCCATGCACTGGCGCGGGCACTCCGCCGGCATGCAGGCCAACGCCGTGTACGACGATGTGGTCGCCGATGTGGTGGACGAGTTGCGGTTGCGGGTCGAGGCGGCGCTGCACGCCGGCATCCGGCCGGAGTGCATCGTCCTGGATCCGGGGCTGGGGTTCGCCAAGTCCCCTGAACACAACTGGGAGTTGCTGGGGCGGCTGCGGGAGGTTGTCGGGCTCGGTCATCCGGTACTCGTGGGCGCGGCCCGCAAGTCCTTCCTGGGGCAGCTGCTCACGGACCCGGCGACGGGCCTGCCCCGCCCGGCGGACCAGCGGGACGCGGCCACTTCCGCGGTGTCCGTCCTGGCCGCCACGCAGGGGGCCTGGTGCGTGCGTGTGCACGACGTCGCCTCGACGGCCGACGCGGTGCGGGTGACTGCCCGCTGGGGTCTGGCGGCCTTCTAGCCCGGATACCCCAGGCGCCGGCTGAGCTCCTCCGCCCCTGCGACCAGGGCCGGTGCGAGCTCGTGCATGCGTTCCTCGGTGAAGCGGAAGGCCGGTCCCGAGGCGGTCAGTGCCGCGACGGTTTCGCCGTCGCGCGAGCGGACCGGAGCGGCCACGGCGTTCAGGCCCTCCTCGTACTCCTCCATTGTGATGGCATAGCCCTGCTCCCGGGTCTCGGCCAGCGCTGCTTCCAGCTTCTTCCTGGACGTCAGCGTGCGGGGCGTCATGCGCGCGAGCCGGGTCTCGGCGAGGAGCGCGCGCCGGCGCTCGGGGGAGAGGTGGGCCAGCAGGACCTTGCCGCTCGATGTGCAGTGCGGCGGCGTCAGCCGTCCGACCCAGTTCTGCGCGGTGATGGCCGACGGGCCGCGCACCTGGTCGAGGTTGATCACGTAGTGGGACTCGAGCACGGCGATGTTCATCGTCTCGCCCAGTTTTCCGGCGAGGCGCTCGCAGATCTTCCGACCGTGCTTGGTGATGTCGATGCGTGCTGTCACCGCGCCGGCCAGGCGCACGATGCCGAAGCCGAGCCGGTACTTCCCGCGCTCGCTCTCCTGCTCGACCATCCCGCGCGCTTCCAGGGCACCGAGCAGTCGGAACGCGGTGGACTTGTGCACACCGAGCGCCGCGGCCACGTCACTCACGCCGGCCTCGCCGTGTTGGGCCAGTAGCTCCAGCACGGAGACAGCCCGGTCGACGGACTGCACTCCGCCGCTGGAAGCGCCCGCGGGCTCAGTGCGGTAGTTGCTCATAACGGAACTATATGGGCCAACGGAAGTGCTGCCCCGGAACGTCCTCGGTGGGTGTCCTGAGAGGGCGCCCCGGAGGTGAAGCTCCCGGTCAGCGAAGGACGACCGTGCGGTTGCCGTTGACCATGATCCGGCTCTCGCTGTGCCACTCCACGGCCCTGGCGAGGACCTGTGCCTCGACGTCGCGGCCCAGGGTGACCAGGGTGTCGGGGCTCTGCGAATGGTCCACGCGGACGACGCCCTGCTCGATGATGGGGCCCTCGTCGAGGTCCGGGGTGACGTAGTGCGCCGTGGCGCCGACGAGCTTGACGCCGCGCTCGTGCGCCTGGTTGTACGGCCGTGCGCCCTTGAAGCTCGGCAGGAACGAGTGGTGAATGTTGATCGCCCGGCCTTCGAGCTGCTTGCACAGATCGTTCGACAGGATCTGCATGTAGCGGGCGAGGACCACCAGGTCGATGTCGAGTTCGTCGACCAGTTCCAGCAGCCGCGCCTCCGCCTCGGGCTTGGTGTCGCGCGTCACGGGGATGTGGTGGAACGGGATCCCGTGGCTCTCCGCGAGCGGTTCGAAGTCCCGGTGGTTGGAGACGATCGCCGGCACCTCGATGTTGAGCGCGCCGGTGCTGCGTCGGAAGAGCAGGTCGTTCAGGCAGTGGCCGAACTTCGACACCATGATCAGCGTGCGGGTCGGGGTCGACGCATCGTGCAGCTGCCAGGAGAACCGGTACGCCTCCGCCACGGGGGCGAAGCCGGAGCGCAGATCGTCCAGCGAGATGTCCGGATCCGGGACGTCGAAGCGCATGCGCAGGAAGAAGTGGCCCTGCAACCGGTCGTCGAACTGCTGGCTCTCCTGGATGTTTCCGGAGTGCTGGACGACGAAGCCGGTGACGGCGTGGACCAGGCCGGAGCGGTCGGGGCACGAGACGGTGAGGATGAACTCGCGATCGGGCTGCGGTCGAGCGGACACGGAGACCTCCCAATGGGTGCGCATTACGCAACAGCGTGTTTGATACGCAACATAGTCCGGACGTGACGGCCTGCGGTCAAGGGCTCTGATCGACCTCGCTGATCAGGGAGTTGCGGCACCGGGCCGACCAAGCACCCGCTCTCCGGCCCGCCGAGCCGCGTGCGCCCGATGCCCCCGGATCACCTCTTGACACGGGTCTGGGTGGACTGCACTGTGTGTTGCGCAACCCGATGCGCGTTGCGCATGAAGCAACTTTTCGATGGGAGGGTGTGGCGATGGCAGGACCGCGCGTGGTCATCATCGGTGCGGGCGTCGTGGGGGCGGCGCTGGCCGACGAGCTGTCCGTCCGGGGCTGGACCGAGGTGACGGTGGTCGACCAGGGGCCCCTGCCGGCCACCGGCGGGTCCTCGTCACACGCTCCGGGCCTGGTGTTCCAGACCAATGCCTCGAAAGCCCTGACGGAGATGGCCCGCTACACGGTGGAGAAGTTCTCCTCGCTGCAGGTGGCCGGGGAGCCGTGCTTCCTGCCGGTGGGCGGGCTGGAGATCGCCACGACGCCGGAACGGCTGGCGGAGCTGCAGCGCCGGCACGGCTGGGTGACGTCGTGGGGTGTCGAGGCGCGGCTGCTGGGCCCCGAGGAGTGCGTCCGGCTGCATCCGCTGGTGAACGCCGAGCGGGTCCTGGGCGGCATGCTGATCCCGACCGACGGCCTGGCGAAGGCGGTACTGGCGGTCGAGGCACAGCTGAAGGCGGCCGAGGACCGCGGAGCGCGCCTCCTGGGCGAGCACGAGGTCCTGGACGTCCGCACCGAGGACGACGGCACCGGCGGTGACCGGGTGACCTCGGTGGTCACCGACCAGGGCGAAATCCCGGCGGACATCGTGGTGTGCTGTGCCGGCATCTGGGGGCCGAAGGTCGCCCGCATGGTCGGCATGGACCTCCCCCTGACCCCGCTCGCCCACCAGTTGGCCTGGACGGGACCGGTGCCGGCGCTGGCGGGCCAGGACGAGGAGGCCGTACGTCCGATCCTGCGCCACCAGGACGCCGATCTCTACTACCGGGACCGCTACGACCGGCTGGGCATCGGCTACTACGGGCACCGCGCGATGCCCGTGTCGGCCGATGACATCGTCTCGGTGAACGAAGCCGAAGAGATGCCCTCCGTCCTGCGCTTCACCCCCGAGGACTTCGCCGACGCCTGGACCGAGACGCAGTCGCTGCTCCCGGCGACGCAGGAGGCCAAGGTCGAGGAAGGTATCAACGGACTGTTCTCCTTCACCACCGACGGAATGCCACTGCTGGGCGAGTCGTCGCAGGTGAAGGGCTTCTGGGTGGCGGAAGCGGTGTGGGTGACCCACTCCGCGGGCGTGGGCCGGGCCGTCGCCGAGTGGCTGGTGGACGGGTACTGCTCCTCGTTCGATCTGCACGAGTGCGACGTCAACCGGTTCGACCCGCACCAGCTGGCCCCCGAGTACGTCCTGGCGCGGGACTGCCAGAACTTCGACGAGGTCTACGACATCCTCCACCCCCTCCAGCCGGCTGGTGCGCCACGACCCCTGCGCACCAGCCCCTTCCTGCCCCGCCAGCAGGAGCTCGGTGCGTACTTCTTGGAAGCATCGGGCTTTGAGCGGCCCCAGTGGTACGCGGCCAATGAGCCCCTGCTGGCGGGGCGGGAGATCCCCACACCGAACGACTGGGCGGCCCGCCACTGGTCGCCGATCGTCGGGGCCGAGGCCCAGGCGACCCGCGAGGGCGTCGCACTGTACGACATGACCGCACTGAAGCGGCTGGAGGTCACCGGCCGCGGCGCCGCGGCCTTCCTGCAGCACCTGACGACGGGGAACATCGACAAGTCGGTGGGCTCGGTCACGTACACACTGCTGCTGGACGTGGACGGCGGGATCCGCAGCGATGTGACGATCGCCCGGCTGGGACGCAACCGCTTCCAGGTCGGCGCGAACGGCGCGCTCGACCTGGACTGGCTCACCCGGCACCTCCCGGCGGACGGCTCCGTGTCGGTGCGCGACATCACCGCCGGCACCTGCTGCATCGGCCTGTGGGGGCCCAAGGCCCGGGAGGTGCTCCAGCCGCTGACCGACGCGGACTTCTCCAACGCCGGGCTGAAGTTCTTCCGCGCGAAGGAGGCGTACATCGGCTCCGTCCCCGTCACCGCGATGCGGCTGTCCTACGTCGGCGAGCTCGGCTGGGAGCTGTACACCACCGCCGACATGGGACTGAAGCTCTGGGACACGCTCTGGGAGGCGGCCCGGCCGTACGGCGGCATCGCGGCAGGCCGGGGCGCGTTCAACAGCCTGCGGCTGGAGAAAGGCTACCGGTCCTTCGGTACCGACATGACGTACGAGCACGACCCGTACGAGGCCGGCGTGGGCTTCGCGGTGAAGATGGACAAGGGCGACTTCATCGGCCGCGAGGCGCTGCTGCGGCGCTCCGAGCGGGTGCAGCGCCGCCTGGCCTGTCTGACCATCGACGACCCCAGTGCCGTGGTCATGGGCAAGGAACCGGTCCTCGACGGGGACTGCGCCGTCGGCTACGTCACCAGCGCCGCGTACGGCTACACGATCGGCAAGGCCATCGCCTACGCCTGGCTGCCCGCCGAACTGGCCACTCGCGGCCGCACCCTGCACATCGGCTACTTCGACCAGGCCATCCCGGCGGTCGTCACCGAGGAACCACTGTTCGACCCGAAGATGCAGCGCCTTCGCGGCTGAGCCGTGCCCATCCAAGAAGGGGAGCGACATGAGCGCAAACATCCTTGACGGCCGCCGCACCGCGGCCGCCATCCGTGCCGAACTCACCACCCGCGTAAAGGCGTTGGCCGAGCGGGGCGTCGTACCGGGCCTCGGCACGGTACTGGTCGGTGACGACCCCGGCAGCCACGCGTACGTGGGCGGCAAGCACCGCGACTGCGCGCAGGTCGGGATCGCCTCGATCCGCCGTGAGCTGCCGGCCGACGCCACCCAGGACCAGGTCGAGGCAGTCATCGACGAACTCAACGCCGACCCGGCCTGCACCGGCTACATCGTCCAACTGCCCCTCCCGCGCGGGCTCGACGCCAACGCCGTACTGGAGCGGATGGACCCGGCGAAGGACGCCGACGGCCTGCACCCGGTCAGCCTGGGGCGCCTGGTCCTCGGCGTCGAGAGCCCGCTGCCCTGCACCCCGCGCGGCATCGTCGAGCTGCTGCGACGCCACGACGTACCGCTCGCCGGCGCCCGGGTCTGCGTGATCGGCCGCGGTGTCACGGTCGGCCGGCCCATCGGCCTGCTGCTCACCCGCAGATCGGAAAACGCAACGGTGACGCTCTGCCACACCGGCACCAAGGGCCTGCCCTGGCATGTCCGCGAGGCGGATGTCGTCGTCGCGGCAGCCGGTTCGCCGGGCCTGATCACTCCGGACATGGTCCGGCCGGGCGCCGCCGTCCTGGACGTCGGCATCACCCGCACGGAAGAGGGCCTGCTCGGTGACGTGCATCCGGACGTCGCGGCCGTCGCCGGTTGGGTGGCCCCGATGCCCGGCGGTGTCGGTCCCATGACGCGGGCGATGCTCCTCGCCAACGTCGTCGAGGCGGCCGAACGCAACGCCGGCCTTCACACCGCCGCATGAAGGCACCCCGGCACCTCCTGACAGCCGACAGCTCACAGCCCCACCCTTTGCGCTTTTTCTCCCCTACCCAAGGCACTTCTCTTCGAGGTGAACCATGACCACGACCGGACTGCCGGAGAGCCTGATCGCGACTCTCCCCGGTGACTACTACACGGACCCGGAGATCTTCCGGCTGGAGCAGGAGCACATCTTTGAATCGATGTGGTTCTGCGCGGCGCGCTCCGCGGACCTGGACAAGCCGGGCGCGTTCAAGACCGTGGATGTCGGGCGCGAGAGCGTCCTGCTGACCCGGTCGCGGGACAACTCCGTCCGGGCCTTCTTCAACGTGTGCCGGCACCGGGGCGCCAAGCTGTGCACGGAGGAGTCCGGCGAGGTGAAGCGGGCGTTCCAATGCCCGTACCACGCCTGGACGTACGACCTCACGGGCAAGCTCGTCGCGGCCCCGAACCTGACGAAGATGCCGGACATCGGCCGGACCGAGTACGGCCTGGCGAACGTGGCGGTGCGCGAGTGGCTCGGCTATGTGTGGGTGTGCCTGGCCGAGAACCCGCCCCCGTTCGAGGAGTCGGTGATCCAGGACGTGGTGGCACGCCTGGGCGACGCCGAGTCGATCAGCGCGTACGACGTGGAGAACCTGGAGCTCGGCAAGCGGATCGTCTACGACGTGCAGGCGAACTGGAAGCTCATCATCGAGAACTTCATGGAGTGCTACCACTGCGCCACGATCCACCCGGAACTGACCGAAGTACTGCCGGAATTCGCCGACGGCTTCGCGGCGCAGTACTACGTGGGTCACGGTGCGGAGTTCGGTGAGGACGTCAAGGGCTTCACCGTTGACGGCTCGGAGGGCCTGGACCGCATTCCGGGTGTCTCCGAGGGCCAGGACCGCCGGTACTACGCGATCACGGTGCGGCCGCAGGTGTTCATCAACCTGGTTCCCGACCACGTCATCTTCCACCGGATGTACCCGGTGGCGGCCGACCGCACGATCGTGGAGTGCGACTGGCTGTACCTCCCGCACGTCGTCGAGAGCGGCAAGGACGTCAGCCGCTCGGTGGAGCTGTTCGACCGGGTCAACCGCCAGGACTTCGACGCCTGCGAGCGCTGCCAGCCGGCGATGAGCTCACGCCTGTACGCCAAGGGCGGCGTCCTGGTCCCGAGCGAGCACCACATCGGTGAGTTCCACGACTGGGTCCAGAACCGCCTCGGCACCTACTGAACCTACTGAGCCCTCCATACCCGCACGGATGCCGGGCGGCGAGCAGCCTCTGCTCACCGCCCGGCAGCTGCCGTCGCGGAGCTGGGTCCTTCTGCGTCCGATTGGTACACCGGCCGCTCGGTCTCATCCGTTACTCCGGGACCGGCGAGACTCTGAGGACGAGCCGCCACCCTGAACGCGAATCCGACGCCCCGTGATCCGAGCCGGGCGGATGACGATCCACTGGTCGCGGCCCTCGCCGGCCCACGGGGTCGTATAGGCGCGTTCGTCCAGCGCGCGGGCTTCGTCGGCGTCGGTGACCAGATGGGCGGTACCGACGACCAGAACGCTCCAGCCCTGGCTGAACGCCTCGTCGATGTGATCGACTTCGAGCGCAGTCTCGTGGCCGGCCGCCGCGGCCGGACCGGACCCCGGAGCGGTCCGGTAGGCGATCAGATCGCCGGCGACGGTGTAGTTGACGGGGAAGATCCCGGGTACGCCGCCCACGGTGACCGCCACCCTCCCGACGCCATGCGTGCCGAGCCTCGCCCGGCATTCGTCGTCGCTGAGTTCCCACACCTCGGGATGGGTGCCGGCCATCCCGAGGCCGGGCGGGAGCTCCCCTGTCCCGCCCGCCAGGTCCGCCACGGAGGTCTCCAGCGCATGGGCCAGGCGCAGCATGAAGGCGATGTCGGGCATGGCCGACCCCTCCTCCACGAACTGGAGGTAGCCCGGTGCGGCACCCGCCCGCGCCGCCACCTGTTCGCGGGTCAGCCCCAACTGCTGCCGACGCAGCGTGGCCCGGCGCCCCAGGTCACTTCGGTCCATTCCCGGCCCGTACCGGGCGCCGGTCTCGTGATTCTCCATCGCGCACGTCCCTTCGTCCCCCGCCGCCAGTGGCGATCACCGGGCCCCAGGACTCCAGTCTGCGGCAGCGCACACGCCCGGCGCATGGGCCGATCGGTCCTCACCAGGGGTGGACCGGCCTTGCCCGGGCTGCCCGGTCCCTCGGCTGAACCGTTCGGCCCTGGAGCTCGCCGGCGAGCAGTGGTGTCATGGAATTGAGCCGGGGGCGACCCTTCGCGTGCCGGGCTTGCGAGGTCGGCCAGGGCCGGCAAGAGGAGTCGGCTGATGAAGGTCTCCACATCGATGAGCTGTCCGGCGGTGACCGTTCCGGCAGAGATGCCGTTGGAGGCGGTCGCCCGGCAGATGGACGAGTACGGGGTCGGTTCCGTGGTGGTGACGGAGCACGGAGCACCATGTGGTGTCGTCACCGACCGTGACCTTGCGGTACGTGCACTGGGCGGCGGTCTGGATCCGGATATGCGGGTGGCTGCAATCATGTCCGCGCCCGTGATCACAGTGCACGCCGACGACGACATCCACCAGGCGTACCGGACTTTCCGCAGGTCCGGGGTCCGTCGACTGCCCGTGCTGGAGGGGCAGCGGGTTGTGGGCATGCTGACCGTGGACGACATGCTCATGGACGTCTTTCAACGCGTGGCGGATCTCCTGGGCCCCGTTGCCTGGAGCGTCCTGGAAGAGCCGCCCGGCCCGCCCTCCGCGGGTGCGCTTCCGGGCGGCCGCCGGGCCGGAGCGCCCCGATGATCAAGCGCCCTCGGCCCCGCGCCGTGCGTGACGCCATGCTCATGGCGTCACGGCTGCTGCGATGCCATCGACGCCTCGATCTCCTTGGCTGTACCGCGTGCCCAGGCCCGTATCCGGTCCATGTCGCGGAAATCCCCGCCCTTCCCCTGCTTGAGGATCATCCGGGCGAGGAAGCCCCGGGCCCCTTCCTTGAGGCAGCCACCGAAGGTGATGTGCTCCCGCGCGTCGAGGTGGGCCGCCGCACGAGCGGCACCGCGGACAGGCGGAATGTCGCGCTCGCCCGCCGAGGGATCCAGCGGACCGCTGCTGAACAGCCACACCGGACGGCCGGCCAGGGCTTTCCGGTGCCGACGGGCGAAACGCACGGCGTCGCGGTGCCAGCGGCCGGCGTAGAGGGCGCCGCCGAGCACCACCGCGTCGTACTCCGTGACATCGCGGACGTCCGCCGCGGGACGCACCTCGCAGCGCGGCCCCGCGGCCCGCAGGGTGTCGGCGATGACGTCGGCGATCTCCGCGGTCGAGCCGTTCTTCGTGCCGTACGCGACGAGAATGTTTGCGGCTCCGGTCATTGCGTACACCTCCGTACAGCTTGCGAGACCCCGTTCTCCAGGAGTCGCGCTGTTTTCTTCGGTTTCTCCGGGAGTCGCGCTGTCTCCAGCCTGCGTCGGATCGGCGGCCGGAGCGCTGGGCCGAAGGGCCCCAGGAAGAGTCTGGGTGGCCCCTGCGCGCTTCTTCCCGGCCTCGGAGCCGAGCGGCCCATGCCACAGTGCCCGTCCGGCCCTCACGGTCATCGGCGCACCGTGCGACGGTGACAGTGCCGAGGCCACTTCACCGATGCGAGTGAGCCACGGAAGAGGAAGGCGGTGAGCAGGATGGAACTGCCCGTGATCGTGGGAGTGGACGGATCGGACAGCAGTTTCCAAGCACTCGACTGGGCTGTGGACGAGGCCGCGCTCCATGGACTTCCGCTGCGGTTGGTCCATGCCTCGAAATGGGAACGCTACGAAGGGCTGACGGCGGCACCACTTGGGGGCCGCCCCCCGGGACGGGTGGTCGCCGACAATATCGCCGGCTCCGCCGCTGAACGTGCTCAGCGCCGCAACCCGGACGTCAAGATCTCGGCAGAAACCTTTGCCGAGGACGCCGTCGGCGCGCTTCTGCGCGAGGGTCACCACGCCTCGGCCCTGATCGTGGGCTCACGGGGCCGCGGTGAACTCGCCGGCCTGCTGCTGGGGTCGGTCGGCCTGGCCGTGGCCGCCCGCGCCACCTGCCCGGTGATCGTCGTACGCGGCGACAAGGCCGCTCTGGCACGGTCGCATGAGCGGATCCTGCTCGGCGTCGGCGACCCGGCCCACGGGCTCGCGGCCGTCCGGTTCGCCTTCCGCGAGGCCGAGGCCCGCGGCTGCGCCCTGGACGCCGTACGTGCCTGGCGCTGCCCCGCCCATGAGACCACCGACCATCCGCTGCTCGCCGGAGAGCCCGAGCGCTACCACGAGGATCGCGCTTCTGCCTACCTCGACGAGGCACTCGGCGAGGCGGTCGGTGACCACCCCGAGGTACGCGTACGCCGTGCCACGGTCGAGGGCCCGGCACACAAGGTGCTGGTGCGGCGCTCCGCCGCCGCGGATCTGCTCGTCGTCGGCGCCCGGCGCCGCCACGGGCATCTCGGCCTCCAGCTCGGCCTGGTGGGGCATGCCGCCCTGCACCACGCCGTCTGTCCCGTGGCCGTCGTCCCCCAGCCGGGCTGACCGGCTCCGTCCTCACCGCCCGAGCCGGGACGCGTGATCGGGGACGTACGTCTGCAGGTCCCTGGGCGGCCGTTGATAGCCCGTCGCCGAGGGGCGTTCGGGCAGCTCCAGCATGGGCGGCAGCACGTCCTGGTACGGAACGGTGGACAGCAGGTGGGCGATCATGTTCACCCGGGCCCGGCGTTTGTCGTCACTCTCGACCACGTACCACGGGGACTCCGTGGTGTCCGTGTCCGCGAACATCTCGTCCTTCGCCCGGGAGTACGCCTCCCACCGCGTGATCGACTCAAGATCCATCGCGGAGATCTTCCAGCGCCGGGTGGGATCCTCCAACCGGCGCCGGAACCGCTGCTGCTGCACCTCATCGCTCACCGAGAACCAGTACTTGCGCAGCAGGATCCCGTCCTCCACCAGCAGCTGCTCGAACACCGGGCACTGGCGGAGAAAGCGGCGGTACTCGTCGGGCGTGCAGAACCCCATCACGTGCTCGACGCCTGCCCTGTTGTACCAGCTCCGGTCGAACAGAACGATCTCCCCAGCGGCGGGCAGGTGCTCCACGTACCGCTGGAAATACCACTGGGTGCGCTCCCGCTCCGTCGGCCGTGGCAGCGCGGCGATCCGCGCGATCCGCGGGTTGAGGCGCTCGACGACCCGCTTGATCGTGCTTCCCTTGCCGGCCGCATCACGCCCCTCGAAGACCACGACGAGCCGAGTGCCTTCAGTACGCACCCACTCCTGCAGCTTCACCAGCTCTGTCTGCAGCCGGTACAGCTCCTGCTCGTACAGCGCCCGCGGCAGCTTTCCGGCCTTCTTCTTTCCCCGGCCTGCTCCCTGTTTCTCCGCCATGCGGCAACGCTACGGAAACTCGCCCTCGCCGTCTTTCTCGCCTCGCTCGAGTCGCCGCTGATTCCCGGAACGGGTCGGTTCCGTCACCGGTCATTCGGGCCGCAGACGGGGCCGACCGGCCCCTGGCACGGGATCGGCCCGTCGCCGAGGGTGGAGGCGTGAGGTGGGCATCCGCCTCCTGCGCCTTCCGTGCGCCGCCTTCACCACACCGAGCAGCTGGAGACCGCCGGTGGCGGGGCCGGAGGCGTATACGTTGATTTCCGCGGACCGGGCAGCAGGGAGACAGCCGACGTGAGCGGTGTGGAGGAGTTCAGGACCGCGCGTCGGCGCGCCCGCGCGGAGCTCGCCCCGTGCCTGCGCGACGTACGAGCCGTGGTGTTCGACACGGACGGTGTGCTCGTCGATTCGGCGAAGCTGCACGCGGCCGCCTGGAAGGAAGCCTTCGACGCGTGTCTGCGGTCCCACCCACCGGATGACCCGGCGCAGCGTCGTCCCTTCGACGAGCGCGAGGACTACCGGCGGTACGTGGACGGGAAGTCGCGGCTGGACGGGGCTCTGGCCTTCCTCGAATCCCGCGGGCTGCGGCTGCCCGAAGGCGAGGTGGGGGAGGAGCCGGGTACGGGGTCGGTGCGGGCCGTGGCGGCGGACAAGGAACGGCGTTTCGTCGCGCGGCTGCACGCCTCGGGAGCGCAGACCTGGCCGGGCACCGTTCGTCTGCTGCGGCAGCTGCGGGCGGCGGGCATTCCCTGTGCCGCGGTGTCGGCTTCCCGGCACGCGCGCGAGCTGCTGGAGAAGGCAGGGCTGACGGGCCTGTTCCGCACTGTCGTGGACGGGCAGGACGCGGCCCGGCTCGGCCTGCGCGGTAAGCCGGACCCGGCGCTCTTCCTCGAAGCCGCCCGGCAGCTGGAGGTCACCGCCGCCACGACAGCCGTGGTGGAGGACGCGCTGGCCGGAGTGGAGGCAGGGCGGCGCGGCGGCTTCGGCGTGGTGGTGGGGGTGGACCGGGCAGCGACGCCGGACAGCGCCCGCGACCTGCGCGAGCACGGTGCCGATGTCGTGGTCGGTGACCTGGCCGAGCTGCTGACCGTGGTAGCCGGAAGCACGGAGGACTGAGGCGATGGAGGGCTGGACGTGGGAGTACGAAGGGTACGACCCGCGGCAGGAGCGGCTGCGCGAAGCGCTGTGCACGCTCGGCAACGGCTACTTCGCCACGCGGGGCGCCGCACCCGAAGCTCCCGCCGGACCGGCCCACTACCCGGGCACGTACGTCGCCGGCTGCTACAACCGGCTGCTGTCCGACGTGGCCGGCCGCCAGGTGGAGAACGAGGATCTGGTCAACCTGCCGAACTGGCTGCCGTTGCGGTTCCGCGTGCGCGGTGACGGCGCCCCCCTGCCGTGGTTCACGCCGGACGACGGCTCGTTGCTGGCCCACCGGCAGGCCCTGGACCTGCACGGCGGCACCCTGACCAGGCACCTCCGGGTACGCGTCGACGGCGCGCCCGGGCGGGAGCTGCGTGTGGTCCAGAAGCGCCTCGTCCACATGGGCGATCCGCATACCGCTGCCCTGCGTACCGAATTCACCGCCATCGGCTGGTCGGGCACGCTGGACATCGAATCCGCACTGGACGGCGACGTGACCAACGCCGGCGTGGACCGTTACCGTGCGCTCGCCGGCCGGCACCTGACCCGCCTGCACACCGGCACGGTCGACCCCAGCACCTGCTGGCTGCGCTGCCGCACCGTGACGTCCGACCTGCGCATCGCCCTCGCCGCCCGGACCCGGGTCACGGCCGGCGGACCCGCCGACTCACACCCGCTGCTGGAGCCGGCCCGGGCAGGACAGCGGCTGACGGCGGAGGTCACCGACGGCACGCCGCTGGTGGTGGAGAAGACCGTGGCGCTGTACACCTCCCGTGACCCCGCCATCAGCGACCCCGCGCTGGCCGCGCTCGACAGTGTGACCCGGGCCCCGGACTTCCCCGGCCTGCTGAGCTCGCACCACGCCGCGTGGCAACGGCTGTGGCGCCGGGCGGAGCTGGACGTACCGGGCCAGGCCGGCGACATCCTGCGGCTGCACACCTTCCACCTCCTGCAGACGCTCTCACCGCACACCGCGGAACTGGACGTGGGCGTACCGGCCCGGGGACTGCACGGCGAGGCGTACCGAGGGCACGTCTTCTGGGACGAACTGTTCGTCCTGCCCTACCTCAACCTGCATTTCCCCGAAGTCTCCCGCGCTCTTCTGGACTACCGCTACCGGCGGCTGCCGCAGGCATGCCGGGCAGCGAGCGCGGCCGGCCGGGCCGGTGCGATGTACCCCTGGCAGAGCGGCAGCGACGGCCGGGAGGAAACACAGGTCCTGCACCTCAATCCGCGCTCCGGCCGCTGGCTCCCGGACCACTCCAGGCTCCAGCACCACGTGGGGTCGGCCGTTGCGTACAACGTCTGGCGCTACTGCGAGGCCACCGGCGACATGGCATACCTGCACACCAGGGGCGCGGAGATGCTGCTGCAGATCGCCCGGTTCTGGTCGAGCGCCGCCACGTACGACGCGTCGCTGGAGCGTTACCGCATCCGGCGGGTGGTCGGCCCCGACGAATACCACGACGGCTATCCGGACATCGCGGAGCCGGGAGTGGACGACAACGCGTACACCAACGTCACCGCGGCCTGGGTGCTCGCCAGGGCCTTGGAGACGACCCGCCTGCTGCCCGTCCCACGCCGTCGGGAGCTGCTGGAGCAACTGGCCGTCGACGACGGAGAACTCGACCGCTGGCGGGACATCTCGCACCGGCTTCACGTCCCCTTCCACGCCGGCGTCATCAGCCAGTTCGAAGGGTACGGTGACCTGGCCGAACTGGACTGGGCGGCCTATCGGGCACGCTACGGCGACATCCGGCGGCTGGACCGCATCCTGGAGGGCGAGAACGACACGCCCAACCGCTACCAGGTATCCAAGCAGGCCGATGTCCTGATGCTCGGTTACCTGTTTTCGCCCGCCGAACTCTCGTCTCTCTTCGAGCAGTTGGGCCACGAGATGAATGAGGACCTGTGGCGGTCCACCGTCGATTACTACTTGCACCGGACCGCGCACGGCTCGACGCTGAGCAGCCTGGTACACGGCTGGGTCCTGGCCCGAGCCCGGCGCCAGGACGCCTGGGAGCACTGCCTGGAGACGCTCAAAGGCGATGTCGCCGATACCCAGGGCGGTACCACTGCCGAAGGTATTCACCTCGGCGCCATGGCCGGCACGCTGGACTTCGTACAGCGCGGACTGACCGGCCTGGAGACACGGGAGGACGCCCTGCGCTTCGACCCGGTCCACCTTCCTCAACTGTCGGAATTCGGCTACCGGCTGCGCTACCGCGGGCACTGGGACGTCGGCGTCCGGTTCCGCGAGGGCCGGCTGCACATCATGGTCCCGGCTTCGGAGCAGCGGCCGATCCGGGCGGTGTGCGCCGGCCGGTCGGTGACGGTCCGGCCGGGGGAGACGGGGCAGTTCCCGCTGTAGCCGGTGACCGGTCGCGCGTGAGGGTCCAGCAGGCCCTGACAGGTACCGTCCGGCCCCGTGCGGTCGGACGGAGAGCGGCGCGATGCTCGGAGCGTAGCGAGTGCACCGGCCGGCAACACCCCGCGTTGCCATGGAGGTGGTCACCATGCCAGGCCCCATTACCGTCGGGCTGGACGGCTCGCGTGAGAGTCTGGCCGCCGCCGGCTGGGCGGCCAGGGAAGCCAGGCGGCGCGGACTGCCGCTCCGGCTGGTCCATGCCTGGGAAGGTCTGACGCCGGTCGACCGCGAGCCGGACCTGCCGGAACTCGCCGTCCCGCGCCACTGGGCGCGCAGGATACTGCGGGAGGCCGAAGGCACGCTCGCGCAGCGCTACCCGGACGTGCCCGTACTCGCTGAACAGATCGCCGGCGCTCCCGCCGGCGCGCTGCTCGCCGCCGCGAAGGAAGCCGGCATGCTGGTGCTCGGCTCCCGGGGGCTGGGCGGTGTCGCCGGCACCCTCGTCGGCTCGGTCGCGCTCGCGACCGCCGCACATGCCGGCTGCCCCGTGGCCCTGGTGCGCGCCGGTGAAGTGACCGCAGAAGAAGGCCAATTGCAGGACGAGGCCGGGCCACCGTACGCCGACGCTGCACACGGTGATGTGCTGCTCGGCCTCGATCCGCATTCCACGTGCGATGCGCTGATCGAGTTCGCCTTCGACACCGCGGCACGACGTGCGGCGCCGCTCCGCGTACTCCACGTGTGGCGTCCTCCCAGGGCGTACGCCGACGTCCCGGTCGCCGGGTACGAACTCGGCATCGACGCCGAATACGAGGCGAAGGCCCGCGAGGACGTAACGACGGCGCTGCGCCCATGGCGGGACAAGAACCCGAGGCAGCCGGTGACCGAAGACGTGCTCGTCGGCCGGGCGGCCGGCCGGGTACCGGTGGCCGCGGACCAGGCAGCGCTGGTGGTGGTCGGACGCCGGATACGGCACGCGGCCCTCGGCGCGCACCTCGGCCCTGTGGCCCACGCGGTCATCCACCATGCCCATTGCCCGGTGGTGGTGATCCCGCACGACTGAGGGATGCGGTCCGGCGGCATCTTCCGCCCGGTGCCGGTCAGTCCGACGGGACCAGGACCACTGGGCAGCGCGCGTGATGGAGGAGCGCATGCGTCACCGGACCGAGTTGGAGGCCGAAGTGGCGCGGTCGGCGGTGGGCGGCGAGAACGATGACATCGGCCTCCTCACTTGCCTGGATCAGGGCCCGGGCCGGGTCCTGACAGACGGCCTGTGCGTCTGCGCGTACCTGCGGGTACTTCTCCCGCAGCGAGGTGACGGCGTACTGCGGGACCGCTTCCGCGGCCTTGCGCAGGGCTTGCACTTCTTCCCACGTCAGTTGGGCGGGCCGGGCGACCTCACCATGAGGTGCGGGGAACTGCCAGGTGTGCAGCACGCGCAACGCCGCGTCGCGGCGGACCGCCTCGTCGAAGGCGAAGCGCAGGGCCTCCGTGTCGGCCTCCGATGCGAGACCGAGGACGATGGTGCGGTGCGGAGGCTCGGGTTCTCGGCGCACGACCATCAGCGGTGTGACGCAGTGGGCCGCGACGCGGAGGCTGACGGAACCGAGGAGCAGCCCCGCGAAGCCGCCGTAGCCGCGGGTGCCCAGGACCGTGAGGGACGCATTGCGGCCTTGACGCAGCAGCGCGCGGGCTGCTGCTTCCGTGGTCAGTACGGGCGTGACGGGAGTGTCCGGGGCCCGGGAGCGAGCCCGGTCGACGGCGGCGTCCATCGTCCGCTGCGCGCTGTTGAACAGGAGCGTTCCCACGTCGTCCCGCATGCCGTAGTCGGGCGACAGCCGTTTGCTCCACGGCCAGCCGCAGAGAATCTCCAACGCGGCCCCGCGGCACCGGGCTTCCGTCACGGCTGCGTCGAGCGCGATGACGGCGGGCGGCGAGCCGTCGTAACCGACGAGCACCCGGCCGTGCGGGGGATGCGAGGAGGAGGTCATGAGGACTCCTTGGGATATGCCTTTTCGCCTGTGCGGCGGGGGAGCAGCTCTCCGGGCCCACGTGCCACATTCCGAGGACCAGGGCCCGGCACCGGAGCAACCGGCGGTCACAGGAGCACGCGAGACAGGTCATTTCTCGGGGCTGAGCCGCCCGGCTCCCACCCCTTCGACATCCATGGCCGCGTAGTGGATCAACTGCTGCCCCAGAATTACCAGCGCGCGCCCCGCCGCCAGCTCGTCGCCGATCTCCGGCACGGGTGCGTCGTGCGGATGCTGGTGGGCGTGGCCCCGTGCTTCGAGCACGTTGTCACCGGTGTCGAGCACAGCCCATGCCGTGGTCTTCGGGCCCGTCTCGTAGAGATGCAGGCGCAGCTTCCACTCCTTCACGGCCAGCCGCTCGGCGTTACTGGTTCCGGACACGGCCCCTCTCCTTCCCGCGGTCGCGCGAGCGGCACCCACACCGGCCCGCGTACGCCCTTCCGTCACCTCCCACTGTGCGGCGCGCAGACGAATGCAGCAGCGGGCCGTCCGGCCCCCGCAGCCGCCGACCGGGGTCACGTCTGCTTGTGTCCCCATCGCGGACCGACTCGCTCCCATTCGCGGTCCCACAGCCGGGCACGCCGACGGTCGAGGCACAGGCGCACACCCCGGACGGCGAGCCACACCGCGGTGCACCAGCCGACGGCGGCCGCGGTACCGGTCAGAGCGGCAGTGATGACACTGTCCACCGGATCGAGCGGTTGCTTGGTGAGCCGGTTGTGGCCGTCGAGCCAGATGGCGAGGGCCGATCCGGCCCTGCGTCCCGGTTCGGCCTGTGCCATTCCGGTGTGAACGGAGCCCTGGGCGTCGCGCCAGCGGACCGTGACAGCGACCTTGCCGTTGTCGCCACTCTCGTACCCGGTGCTCGGGGCCCGCCCGGGTGCGTTCTCCACCAGGAAGGCCGTAGCCGGGTGCCGGTCCAGGCGCTGCTGCCGCAAGGTGTCGTGGGTCGAACGGCCCGCCATGACGGCGACAGCCGGCCCGCCGACCAGCACCAGCACCATGGCGACGAGCACGACCACCGACTCCAGGACGTCGGAAGGCCGCTTGAGCGGATTGCTCCGCCAGCGCCACAGCCGCTTCTTCGTCCTCATCACGTGCCTTCTTTCGTCCACCGGACGGCGGACCGCCCCGGCCACGGGCGCCGCGTGTGGCTGCCCGGAGCCCGGCCGACCGCCGGAATCCCGCCCCCGCCGGCCGTCGGCCGGGCGGCCCCGGCGTCGCCGTTGCCGGGACCTTCCCCGTGGCCGCTGCCCACTCCCGTCCGCTGTTCGCTGTCGCGGACCGCGCGGAGACCAGTGTGCGACGGTCCGGCCAGAGGGTCCGTGGGCCGTCCGGCCCACGGCACTGGGACGTACGGCCCTGCCGCCGGGCGGGAAGCCGAGCGAGACTCCTGCGGCCTCACGCGACCGTCGGCAGCCACGAGTTCCCGCTGACCGCTGGGCAGTGGGCTCTCTGTGCGGCCGCCGCAAGCTCGGTGGTCTTCGCTGCATGTGCCGCGCCACGTCCTGAACCGAGGCCAGCACCGGAACGGCGACGGCCGGCGCGGACATCGCGTACCGGACTTCCACGGCTTCTCCTCCTGCCCTCCTGCCTGATCGACGGTGGCTGTTCGTGGCTGCCGGCGTGGTGGTCCCGGTCGCGGGCCACCACGCCGGCCCACTGTCCGGCGGATGTCGCGTGCTCGGGGCACCCGCTCACTTCGCCGCGGCTATCACCTCTACGAAGTGCCCCACCTGGTCCTCGCTGAGGTGGCGGGCGAGGTCGGCCTCGCTGATGACACCGACGGGCCTGTCGTTCTCCACCACGGGCAGCCTGCGGATGAGGTGGTCCTCCATGGTCTGCAGTACGCGCCGCACGTCGGCGTCGGGGTCGACGGTGACCGGGCTGTCCTGTGCGAGCTCACCGGCGGTCATGCTCTGCGGGTCATGACCGTACGCCAGGCACTTCACCACGATGTCCCGGTCCGTGATGATGCCGCGTATCCGCTGGTCCGCGTCACAGACCAGCATCGAGCCAATGCCGTGCCGTGTCATTCGCTTGGCCACGTTCACCAGTGTTTCCTGCTCACCGACGCACTCGGCACCCTGGTGCATGATGTCCCGTGCCGTGGTCATGGCACCCTCCTCCTGCTCTGCCGACAGGCGGGCCGGACGTGCCCGCCCGTAGTGCCGTGAGCACAGCCTTGCACCGTCGGAGGGAAGTGGACAGAGTCGAACGGCCCTACGGACGGGGCACCTTCCGCGCCAGGATGGCCGTATGGGCCCCGGCAGGGGGACGATCGGCCCCTACGCGCCCCGGGAAAGGCTGGCGACGCTTGTGCCGGGAGAACGAGCAACCCGGCGCGAGCGGCCGGGAATCCGGAAGCGGGGGCGGTCATGGCGGGAGAGACGATCCCCAAGGCCACCCGGCCACGGGTCGGGCCGAACCTCACCGACTACGACGCCACCTGCGCGCGCTTCAGCTGGCGCGCGGTACGTGAGCGACTCGCGGGTCTGCCGGACGGCGGGCTGAACATGGCCTACGAGGCGGTGGACCGGCATGTCACCGAGGGCTGGGGCAAGCACACTGCCCTCCGCTGCGTGCGCCGGGACGGAACGACGGGAACCACCAGCTACGCCGAACTCGCCTTCTCCAGCAACCGTTTCGCGGCGGCTCTGAACTCTCTGGGCGTGTCCCGTGGCGACCGGGTCTTCACACTGCTCGGCCGCTGTCCGGAGCTGTTCACCACCGTCCTCGGTACGCTCAAGTGCGCCGCTGTGCTCTGTCCGCTGTTCTCCGCCTTCGGTCCGGACCCGGTCCAGCAGCGCATGCGCCTCGGCAACGCACGTGTACTCGTCACGACCGAGCAGTTGTACCTGCGCAAGGTCGCCGCGGCCCGCGCGTCACTTCCCGAACTGGAACACGTACTGATCGTCGGCCCACGAGAGCACGAACTCCCCGGCACCCACTCCTTCGACGAGACCCTCGCGGCGGCTCCGGAGAACTTCACCGTGCCGCACACCGAACCGGACGACATGGCGCTGCTGCACTTCACCAGCGGCACCACCGGCACACCCAAAGGCGCGATACACGTCCATGAAGCAGTGGTCGCCCACCACGTCACCGCGGCCTACGCACTCGACCTGCATCGTAACGACGTGTTCTGGTGCACCGCCGATCCCGGCTGGGTCACCGGCATGTCGTACGGCATCATCGCCCCGCTCACGCACGGCGTGACCGTCGTCGTGGACGAAGGCGACTTCGACGCCCGCCGTTGGTACCGGATCCTCGCCGACGAGCGCGTCACCGTCTGGTACACCGCGCCCACCGCCCTGCGCATGCTGATGCGCGCCACGCCGCGCGAGGGCCCGTACGACCTGCCGCGCTCCTACGACCTGTCGGCCCTCCGCTTCATCGCCTCCGTCGGCGAGCCGCTCAACCCCGAAGCGGTCCGGTGGGGGAGTGACGTCCTTGGCCTGCCGGTGCACGACAACTGGTGGCAGACCGAGACCGGCTGCATCGTCATCGCCAACCTGGCCGGCACCGACATCAGGCCGGGATCGATGGGACGCCCGCTGCCCGGCATGCACGCCACCGTCCTGGCACGCGGTCCCGACGGCCGCGCGCTGCGCCGCGCGGGGCACGTCCAGGAGGCGGACCGGCCCGACGTGGCCGGGGAACTCGCCCTGCGGCCCGGCTGGCCCTCCATGTTCCGCGGTTACCTGCACGAGAAGGAGCGCTACGCCGGGAGCTTCGCGGACGGCTGGTACCTCACCGGCGATGTGGTCCGCCGGGACGCCGACGGCTACTACTGGTTCGTCGGACGGGCCGATGACGTCATCAAGTCCGCCGGGCACCTCATCAGCCCCTTCGAGGTGGAGAGCGCGCTGCTGGAGCATCCGGCTGTCGCCGAGGCGGGCGTGATCGGACGCCCCGACGACACCGTGGGCGCGGTCGTGAAGGCATTCGTATCGCTCCGGCCGGGACGGGAGCCGGGAAAGGAGCTGGAGCGTGAGCTGATCGCCTTCACCCGGCGCAAGCTCGGTGCCGCGGTGGCACCCCGCGAGATCGCCTTCGACCAGGACCTGCCGAAGACCCGCAGCGGCAAGGTCGTACGGCGGATACTGCGGAGCCGCGAACTCGGACTGCCGGAAGGTGACGTGTCCACGCTGGAGGGACCACCATGAGCACCGCGCGCAAGAAGAGCCCGGAAACCGAGGTCATCGACCAGGGCGTCGGGCGTTCCCGGCCGGCCCGGGCCGGTTCCGGGAGCCACCGGGAGGCCGCGGACAAACACCGGCACGAACTCCTCGCGGCGATGCTGCTGATCCGCCGGTTCGAAGAGCGCTGCGTCGAGCTCTACAGTGCTTCCAAGATCCGCGGGTTCGTCCACCTGTACATCGGAGAGGAAGCCGTCGCCGTCGGCGTGACGCAGGCGTTGGGACCGGCGGACGCGGTGGTGTCCACCTACCGGGAGCACGGACACGCCCTGGCCCGCGGCGTCCCTGCCGAAGCCGTGCTGGCGGAGATGTACGGCAAGGCCAGTGGCTGCAGCCGGGGACGCGGCGGCTCCATGCACCTCTTCGACACCGGGCGCCGCTTCTACGGAGGCAACGCCATCGTCGCAGGCGGCCTTCCGGTGGCCGCGGGGCTCGCGCTGGCCGAGAAGCTGCGCGGCACCACGAATGTCGTCTGCTGCTTCTTCGGCGACGGAGCGTTCGCGGAGGGGGAGTTCCACGAAACAGCCAACCTCGCGGCACTGTGGAACCTGCCGTTGCTGCTCGCCTGCGAGAACAACCTCTATGCCATGGGAACGCCGCTGGCAGCCGAGCATGCCCAGACCGACCTGGCGATGCGTGCCTCCTCGTACGGCATGCCGGCCTGGAGCGTGGACGGCATGGACGTCCTGGCTGTCGAGCAGGCCGCCCATCGCGCGGTGGACGGCATCCGGGCGGGGCACGGGCCGCACTTCCTCGAACTGCGCACGTACCGCTTCCGCGCCCACTCCATGTACGACCCCGACCGCTACCGCGACAAGGCGGAGATCGAGCGGTGGCGCAGTCGCGACCCCCTCACCGTGCTCAGCACACTGATGCGGACGTTGGGCGAGCTGAACGACGAAGAGTACGCCGAGATGGAGCGGACGGCCGCCGAAACAGTCGGGCGGGCGGAGGCGTACGCCGAGGAAGCCCCGCTCGAACCGGCCGCGGACCTGCAGCGTTTCGTCCACTCCGAGAATCAGGTGGGACGTCATGGGGACGACAACGAGTGCCAACAGCCCCAGGAGCACGGAAACGACGTACCGGGAGGCGTTGCGCGACGCGATGCGTGAGGCGCTGAGGGCCGACGACCGCGTCTTCCTCATGGGCGAGGACGTCGGCAAGTACGGCGGCGCCTTCGGTGTCAGCCTGGGGCTCCTGGAGGAATTCGGCCCCGAGCGGATCCGCGACACACCGCTGTCGGAGGCAGCCTTCGTCGGCACCGGCATCGGTGCGGCCATCGCCGGCCTCCGGCCGATCGTCGAGGTGATGACGGTCAACTTCAGCCTGCTCGCACTCGACCAGATCCTCAACAACGCCGCCACCCTGCTCCACATGTCCGGCGGTCAGGTGTCGGTACCGATCGTCCTCCGTATGACGACCGGCGCCGGCCGGCAGCTCGCCGCCCAGCACTCCCACAGCCTGGAGGGCTGGTACGCGCACATCCCCGGCATCCGGGTACTGGCCCCGGCCACGCCGGAGGACGCCCGGGACATGCTCGCGCCCGCCCTCGCCGACCCGGACCCGGTCGTCATCTTCGAACACGGCTCCCTCTACAACACCAGCACCGTGCTGCTCGCGGCGCACGACCGACGCACGGACATCTCCTCGGCTGCCGTACGGCGGCAGGGCAAGGACGTCAGCCTCATCACCTATGGCGGATCGCTGCCCAAGGCACTGGCCGCCGCGGACCGGCTGGCGGCGGACAGAGTGTCCGCCGAGGTCATCGATCTCAGGTCGTTGCGCCCGCTGGACGACGCCACGGTCATGGCGTCCGTCCACCGCACCAACCACGCCGTCGTCATCGACGAGGGCTGGCGGACGGGAAGCCTGGCCGCCGAGATCACCGCCCGCATCTGCGAGCAGGCTTTCTACGAACTCGACGCCCCGGTCGAGCGGGTGTGCAGCGCCGAGGTCCCCATCCCCTACGCCCGCCACCTGGAGGAAGCGGCCCTGCCGAGCACAGGAAGCATCATCCGGGCGGCGCTGAAGGTGGTGGGCCGCAATGGGTGAGTTCCGCATGCCCGCGCTGGGCGCCGACATGGAACAGGGCACCCTTACCGAATGGCTGGTGCATCCGGGCGACCACGTCACCAAGGGCGATCCGGTGGCCGTGATCGAGACGGCGAAGTCCGACATCGAGGTGGAGTGCTTCGAAAGCGGCGTGATCACCGAACTCCTCGCCGAACCGGGAGACTTGCTGCCGGTCGGCGCGCCGCTCGCCGAGATCACTTCCGAAGCGGAAGCCGGCGTGGTTCCCCCGGCGGCCGGCGAGGGAGCGGCCCCGGGGCCCGTCTCTCCGGAGCCACCTGCCGAACCGGCCACGGCGGAACCCGCCCCGCCCATGGAGACGGTGACGTCCCCTCTCGTACGCCACCTCGCCCAGGACAAGCACATCGACCTCGCCACGGTCCACGGCACCGGTCGCGGCGGACGCGTCACCCGCAACGACGTGGAACGGGCCGCCTCCCCTCCGGAGCGCGTACGCGCCACCCCCATGGCCCGCCGCGTCGCCGCCGAACTGAACATCGACCTCGCCACGGTGCAGGGCACGGGAGACGCGGGCGCGGTACGTGTCGCGGACGTACGCGGCCGGGCCGCTGCCCATCCGCCGCTCGCCTTGCCGGACGGGCGGAGCGAGGCGGGCACCGCACCGCGGACGACCACCGCACCGCGGTCGACCACCGCGCCCCAGACAACCGCCGCAGCGCCGCACCGTACGACGAGCGGGCCTGCCGCCGGCGGACGGGACCAGCGCCGGGAAGCGATGCGCTCGGCCATCGCCGCCCTCATGGCCCGCTCGCAACGCGACATCCCGCACTACTACCTCTCCCGGACCATCGACCTCACCCACGCCATGGCCTGGATGAACGCGCACAACCGTGACCGGCCCGTCTCCCAGCGTCTGCTTCCCGCATGCCTGCTGCTCAAGGCCGCGGCACGGGCCGCACGCGAAGTGCCGGAGACGAACGGACACTGGACGGACGGCCGTTTCCACCCCGCCGGGACGGTGCGTCTCGGTGTCGCGATCGCCCTGCGCGGTGGCGGCCTGGTCGCCCCTGTTCTCCGTGACGCGGACGAGGCCACACTTCCGCAGCTCATGGCCCGCCTGAAGGACCTTGCGAACCGAGTCCGCGCAGGACGCCTCAAGAGCTCCGAGATGGGCGCACCCACCATCACGGTGACCAGCATCGGAGACCGCGGAGCGGACGCGGTCTACGGCGTGATCCACCCACCGCAGGTGGCCCTCGTGGGATTCGGCACGGTCCAGGAGCGGCCGTGCGCGGTGGACGGCCTCCTGGGCATCCGGCCGACCGTCATCGCCACGCTCGCCGGGGACCACCGGGCGAGCGACGGAGCCACCGGTGCCCGCTACCTCGCATCGGTCGAGCGGCTGCTTCAGCAACCGGAGGAACTATGACACCACTGACCCGTGCGGAAGCCCTCACGATCATGCGGCAGGAGATCTCCCGCATCGCACCCGACGCCGATGTCGACGCGGTGCCGACGGACGCACCGTTCCGGGAGGTCCTGGAGCTGGATTCGCTGGATTTCCTCAACCTCGTCGAAGTACTCATCGAACGCACCGGTGCCCGCATCGACGAAGAGGACTACGCCTCCTTGCGAACGCTTTCCGGCAGCGCCGACTTCCTGGTCGCCCGGACCGCCGACCGTGCGGCCGCTCCATAGCTGCGACCGCATACGCTCTCTCCACGCCGGCCGACCGACTTACCTGAGGGCGTGCCGTGCGGCGATCCGTACCGCACGGCACCGGCACCCGGCCGGCGACCCCAGTTTCACCAGCACAGTCGGGTGCCGCGTCCCCCAGCGGAATCAACTGGCAGTCCGATTGCCCGCTCCCGGCAAGGCAAGCGTCCGCAGCCAGGCGATTGTGGCTTCCGCACCGACAAGCCTGTCCAAAGCGAGCCGAAGGCGCAACAGGCGTGCGATGCCGATATCGGGACCCGGTGTCGGAATGCGGCGCCGGTGATTGCGATAACAGGTGCGGCAGGCGGCCGACGGCCCGGGGGAGGGAAACCGGATCTCTGCCCCGGCCACGGCTCACTTGAGGATGGCAGTGACCTGTCCGGCACCGACGGTATGACCGCCCTCACGAATGGCGAATTTCTGCCCTACCTCCATCGCGACTGGCTGAATCAGCTGGACGGAAATGCTGGCGTCGTCGCCCGGCAGGACCATCTGTGTGCCTTCGGGGAGCGTCACGACGCCGGTCACATCCGTGGTGCGGAAGTAGAATTGCGGCCGATAGTTGGTGAAGAACGGGGTGTGACGCCCTCCTTCGTCCTTGGACAGGATGTACGCGCGGGCCTCGAATGCCGTGTGCGGTGTGACTGATCCGGGGGCGGCGATGACTTGTCCCCGCTCGACGTCGGTTCGCCGGGTACCGCGGAGAAGCAGTCCGACGTTCTCGCCGGCCCGGCCTTCGTCCAGGAGTTTGCGGAACATTTCGATGCCGGTGACGGTGGTGTTGGTCTTCTCCGGCCGGATGCCGATGATATCGACAGGCTGATTCACTTTCAGTACACCGCGCTCGATGCGCCCGGTGACGACAGTACCGCGTCCGGTGATGCTGAAGACGTCCTCGATCGGCATGAGGAACGGCTTGTCGACGTCGCGCTGCGGCTCGGGTATGGAAGCGTCGACCGCGGCGAGCAGTTCCATGACGGAGGCGGACCACTCCTTGTCGCCTTCCAGGGCTTTGGCGGCGGACACCCTGAGCACGGGGATGTCGTCACCGGGAAAGCCGTAACTGCTGAGCAGTTCCCGCACTTCGAGTTCGACGAGCTCCAGAATCTCCTCGTCGTCCATGAGGTCGGCCTTGTTGAGGGCGACAACGATGGACGGAACGCCGACCTGCCGGGCGAGCAGCACGTGCTCCCTCGTCTGTGGCATGGGCCCGTCGTCGGCAGCGACCACCAGAATCGCGCCGTCCATCTGCGCGGCCCCGGTGATCATGTTCTTGATGTAGTCCGCGTGGCCGGGGCAGTCGACGTGCGCGTAATGACGATTCTCTGTTTCGTACTCGACGTGCGCGATGGAGATGGTGATGCCGCGCTGGCGCTCCTCAGGGGCTTTGTCGATCTCGTCGAACGGTGTGAACGGGTTGAGATCCGGAAGCCGGTCGTGCAGCACCTTGGTGATGGCCGCGGTAAGGGTTGTCTTGCCGTGGTCTATGTGGCCGATGGTCCCGATATTGACATGTGGCTTGGTGCGCTGGAATTTCGCTTTCGCCATGTCAGCTCCTCCTGCCCTGTCGTGGGGGTGAAGCAAGTGAATTCACTGATCCGTATCAGAAGTGGCGCCGACGGGCTCACCATCAGTTCTGAACCTGGTTCCCTCAAGGGGCTGGCATCAGCATTCCGGCAGCGATCCGCACATGGGGAGGTGGACAACAAGCCAGACTTCATGCCGAGGTCTTCTGTTGTTCGGTGCGTGCACCGCCTTCCCCAGAGCACCGAATGTCAACTCCGGCTGGTACGGCACCCCCAGTGTCGGAAGGCCGCTTCGCTAAGGCCGGTGTGCCGCTCCCGCCATCAGCCAGGAGACGGTGCGGCTGATGTCCGAACGCGACACGATGCCGAGGAGGTTGCCGGTCGTGGGCGAGAGGACCAGGGCGCGTCCCGCACCGCTCTCCAGGAGCGGTAGCAGCTCCACCACCGGAGTGCCGGGGAGGGCGGTGGCGACGTCGGCCAACGGGCTCATGACCTCTCCGAGCGTGGTGGTGGCGCGGCGGTCCGCCGGGGTGCGATCGATCTGCGTGACGGACACCAGGCCGACCGGAATCCCGTCCATGCCGGCCGAGGCCATGACGGGGAAGGCCGTATGGCGGTAATGGCCGGTGGGCAGGTGCATGAGGAAGTCCTGAACGGTGGCCGTGGCGGAGACGGTGGCGGGGTGCGGCGTCATCACCTGCCGTACCGGGACGCCGGACAGCGTGCTGCGGAGCTGGGCCTGCTGGCCTTCCGCGGTCGCCGTCACGATCATGAACCATCCGATGAGCGCCAGCCAGAGCCCCGAGAGGTCACCGCCGAACAGAACCGACACGAACCCGAGCAGCACTAGGAGCCAGCCGACGAAGCGTCCGGCGGCGGTGGCGCCGAGAGCGGCCTTCAACCGGTCGCCGCTGCGCCGCCACAGAAACGCCCGCAGCAGCCGGCCACCGTCCAGCGGGGCGGCGGGGAGGGAGTTGAAGACGGCCAGCAGGATGTTGACGGCGGCGAGCCAGCCGACGGCTTCGGTGAGGAGCTGCGGGACGGGCAGGCGGTCCAGCCACAGGAAGAGGCCGACGAACACGCCACCGAGTACAGCACTGGTCAGCGGGCCGACCCCGGCAATGCGCAACTCGGCACGCGGGGAGGAGGCTTCGTCGCGCAGGCGTGCCACTCCGCCGAGCATCCACAGGGTGATGTCTTCGACCTTGACGTGATGGCGCCGTGCCACAATGGCATGTGCCACTTCGTGTGCCAGCAGCGAAGCGAGGAAGACCACGGCGGTTGCGAGGGCCACGCCCCAGTAAGCCGCCGCCGAGTAGCCGGGGTGGCTCTCGGGAAGGCGCCCTTGGGCGAGGGCGAGTGTCACCAGTACCAGGATGACCAGGACACTCCAGTGGACGCCGATCCGTACGCCGGCGATCCGGCCGAGGGCGAGTGCTCCCTTCACGGCCCCTCCTTCCCTCCTTCAGAAGTCCGGCGGCGTGCGTGTGCTGTGCTGGAGTGCATGTGCCGTGCTGGAGACGTCTAGGCGGCAGGACCCTCGTGTTCGGCACCGCCGCAGGTACGGCAGGTCGCACGGCGAGCGGAACGCTTCCCCCAGGAAGGGCCGGTACCCACGTCGTGGTGCACTTCCTCGGTCGTGAGAACCATGTGCTCGGCACAGATTCCCGTGCCGCAATGACAGCAGATCGCGACCGCTGGGACGTTCTTCCGTTCTTGTGTGCAATCGAAGCAGTTCATGAAGAGAACCCCGATGCTCGGCTTCCTACTTCGTCCTACGGCCAGTGTGCAGCGCAATGCCTCCCGGTACTGGGGGCCGGATGGCCTCATACGTGTGGCAACCGGCTCTGGCCACGGGGCAGAAGCGTGCTGGAGAAGCCGCCGGGGTGAGGCGTCCACCTCACGCGACGTCCATACGCCGCCCGCTGAAGGTGTCCGAGAGGCCAGTTGCTCGGCGGCCGGTCCTGTGACGAGCCGCGCGGGCCCGACCATCAGAAAGACGTACGCCTTCAAGGGGCCCCTTCACTTTCACTCTGTTCGTTCTTTGCACAGCGCTCCGGCACGTACGCGGCTGCCCGAACCGGCCGAGACTCCAGCTTTCGCGCGTACTGAAATCCGCACCAGGGCCGAACGGACCCGGCCGTTGCCAACCGGCGGCCGATCGGTCCAGGAAAAGGGCCCTCATGCGGGACCGAATCGGCCCTGCCCGCGAATACCCGCATGCGCGAAGGTGTCAGGCGTGCCCCCGAGAATCCCGGAGGGGGTCGGGTAGGCGAAAGGACGACATGGTGGATCACCGCCCTGTGGTGGTGGGAGCCGACGGCTCGGGATGGAGTCTGCAGGCCGTCGACTGGGCCGTCGACGCGGCAGTGCGATACGGCGTGCGGCTGCGCATCGTGCATGCCTTCCGGGAGGAGGACCGGCAGGTCGGGCACGTTCCCGGCTTTCACCCCACCGAGCCCCCGGAGAGCCTCGTCAGCGTCGCGAGCGAGCATGCCGCCCGGCGCGCTCCGGGGCTGGAGGTCACCACGCACCTGATTCCGCATGCCCCGGAGGCAGCCCTGACGGCCGAGAGCCGGGAGGCCAGGGTGGTGGTCGTCGGCCACCGTGGCCGCGGACGGCTGGCATCGTCGCTGCTCGGTTCGGTGGGGCTGGGCGTGGCCGTTCGCGCGCACTGCCCGGTGGTGGTCGTACGGGGCCGTCCGGCGAACATCGAAGGGCGCAACCGCCGCATATGTCTGGGAATCGGCAAGCGGATGGCCGACAGCGGAGCGGCAGCTTTCGCCTTCGAAGAGGCGGTGCTCCGTGGTGCTCACATCGAAGCCGTGCACGCTTGGCTGTGCACCAGTGTGGAAGGACGCGAGCGGCACGGACTGCTGTGCGAGTGCCGGGCCGCTCATGAACGACGGGCGAAAAAGCTCTTCGATGAGGTGCTGGCCGAACAGGGCAGGAAGCATTCGCGTTTTTGGGACGTTCACCACCGGACCGTGGAGGGGGCGCCGGGTACCGTTCTGACGGCCGCGTCGATGACCGCCGACCTACTGGTGTTGGGCGCCCGCCGCAGGAAGGCGCCCTTCGGCCCTCACCTCGGCTCGGTCGGCCACGCGGTATTGCACCATGCACTGTGCCCGGTCGCGGTCGTTCCCGAAGTCCGGCCTCGGTGAGCGGGAGGACGGCACACCGAGCGCGGCCGCGGCGGACTGGGCGGCCAGGGAAGCCCGGCGGCGAGTTCTGCCCCTGCGGCTGGTCCACGCTTGGGGAGGGCTGACGACCACCGGCACCGACCCGGACCTGCGATGCCGGTGATCTGTGCCCGGGAGCGGTCAGAGGTCGCGTACCCGCCCGGCGATCAGGTGCCCGACGAGCAGGTAGATCACGGCGGGCAGGCCGTAATTGAGGGCGACGCGCAGCCCCTCGGTATCCATGGTGAAGATGTCCCGCGCCCACCAGGCGAGGGGGTCGGCCACGCCCTGGACGAACTGGACGAAGACGTTCGCCTGGTTCGCTCCGAGCAGGTAGAGCAGGATCCACAGCACCAGGAACGTGGCGGCGATATCGGCCATGGTGTGGATGATCAGGGCGGTCCGGTTGGCGGTGCCGCCCCGGCCGCGGTTGTACTGATCATCGACGGGCATGGAATCGGGGACGTTGCTCACTGGAGTCGCAATCCGGCGCAGGCAGCGCCTCGACGGCGGGGGAGAGCGATCACGGCCAGGGTAGCCACCCCCCACAGGAGACACCCTGGCCGTGATCGGATGCGGGACGCTCGCGTGCGCCCGCATGCAGTTCTGCGCCGTTGGTGTGCTGCCGCGTTACTCGACCCAGCGAGACATCCGAAATGTGCAGCAGTGCGCCTTGTGGCAGGCGCCTGCTCGTTACGGGCGTGACAAAAGAGCAACCAGTGACGCAGGAAAAGACGAGCCGACTGGTCATCGGCGTGTGCGGCTCCACCGGTCTTCCCCCCGTGCCGGCGGAGCCGCCCCGGCGCGGGCGGGGCAGCAACCTCCGTAGGCCCCGCCCGCG
>NZ_NHSG01000392.1:0-12932 GCF_020024005.1 Streptomyces purpurogeneiscleroticus | reverse complement strand
GGTGCGGTGGGTGCGGTAGTCGCGGGGGATCGTCACCGCGTCGGCGGGTGCGAGGGACTGGGCATCGCGGATACGGGCGAGGATCGTCTCGCGGGCGGTGGTCATCGCTGTTCCTCCTCCGCCGCCTCGCGCAGCGTCGTCGCACCCTCCGGTGATGCCAGCCACTCCCGGAAGGTCTGTTTCGGCGGGGCCGGGGTGTCGCGGCTGTCGCTCCAGCCGTTGAAGGGCGGGGGAAGGTGGGAGATCCGGCCGTCGCGGCCCGCGAGCAGGCGGCCCGCGCCCGATGCCTTCTGCGCCGCCCGGTAGACCCCCGGTCGGCCCATCACCGCGGCCGCCGCCTTCATCGCCAGTTTCTCGGGCGTTCGGCCGACGGACTCCGTGTGCTGGTGGCGCAGCTCGACGAGGAGGGACGGGATGTCGATCTTTACGGGGCAGGCGTCGTAGCAGGCGCCGCAGAGCGTGGAGGCGTACGGCAGCGAGCTGTTGGGGTCGTCCTTGGCGGCGTGCATTCCCGCCAGTTGCGGGGTGAGGACCGCGCCGATGGGGCCGGGGTAGGTCGAGCCGTACGTGTGGCCGCCGGTCCGCTCGTACACCGGGCAGACGTTCAGGCAGGCCGAGCAGCGGATGCAGTTCAGGGCCTGGCGGCCGATCCGGTCGGCGAGGGCCGCCGTCCGGCCGTTGTCGAGGAGGACGAGGTGGAAGTTCTGGGGGCCGTCGCCGGGTGTCACGCCCGTCCACAGGGACGTGTACGGGTTCATTCGCTCGCCCGTCGATGAGCGCGGCAGGAGCTGGAGGAAGACCTCCAGGTCGGCGTAGCGGGGAAGGACCTTTTCGATGCCCATGACGGTGATGAGCGTGTCGGGGAGGGTGAGGCACATGCGGCCGTTGCCCTCGGACTCGACGACCGAGAGGGTGCCGGTCTCGGCGATGCCGAAGTTGGCGCCGGAGACGGCGACGGGGGTGGTCAGGAACTCCTCGCGGAGGTACGTGCGGGCCGCGGCCGCCAAGTGGGCCGGTACGGAGTCCAGTTCGGGATCGACGCCCGGGATTCCGGCGCGGAAGATCTCGCGGATCTCGTCGCGGTTGCGGTGGATGGCCGGGACGAGGATGTGGGAGGGCTTGTCGTCGGCGAGCTGGACGATCAGTTCGGCGAGGTCCGTCTCGTGGGCCTTGATGCCCTGGTCCGCGAGGTGTTCGTTGAGGCCGATCTCCTGGGTGGCCATGGACTTGACCTTGATGACCTCGTCGGAGCCGGTCTGCTGGACGAGGCGGGTGACGATGTCGTTCGCCTCGGCGCCGTCGCGGGCCCAGTGGACCGTGCCGCCGGCCTCGGTGACCTTCGCCTCCAGCTGCTCCAGGAGTTCGGGGAGGCGGTTCATGGTGTCGGTCTTGATCGCGGAGCCCGCGTCCCGCAGCGCTTCCCAGTCGGGGAGTTCGCCGGTGACGGCGAGCCGCTTGGCGCGGATGGTGTGGGTGGCCTTGCCGAGATTGCGGCGCAGCTGGTCGTTGCGCAGCTCGTCGTGGGCGGCGGCGGGGAACTTCCGGTCGCCGCGGAGGTTGCCGGTGCCGTACGGGGAGCGCGGCGGGAGGGCGGGCATGCCCAGGTACGTGGGGGTGCTCATCGGGTGGCCTCCAGCGGGGCGCTCGGGAGCACGTACGGCGACGTGCGCGTGGACGCGAGGATCTGGGCCAGGTGGAGGGTGCGGGTACCGGCCTTGATGCGGGAGAGTCCGCCGCCGATGTGCATCAGGCAGGAGGAGTCGCCGGCCGTGCAGACCGCGGCGCCGGTGCCGGTGACGTGCCGCATCTTGTCGGCGAGCATCGCCGAGGACGTCTCGGCGTTCTTGACCGCGAAGGTGCCGCCGAAGCCGCAGCAGGCGTCCGCCTCGGGCAGCTCGACCAGGTCGATGCCCTCGACGGCGCGCAGCAGCCGCAGCGGCTTCTCGCCGACCCGCAGCATCCGGAGGGAGTGGCAGGTGGGGTGGTACGTCACTCGGTGGGGGAAGTACGCCCCGACGTCGGTCGCGCCTGTCACGTCGACCAGGAATTCCGACAGTTCGTATGTCTTGGACCGGACGGCCGCTACGCCGGCGCGGAGGGCCGCGTCGCCGTAGCGCTCGGCGACGATGCCGTGCTGGTGGCGTACGGAGCCGGCGCAGGAGCCGGAGGGCATGACGACCGCCTCGATCGACGGGTCGCCGAACTGCTCGGCGAAGCCGCGGACGAGGGGGACGGGCTCGCGCTGGTAGCCGGTGTTGACGTGCATCTGGCCGCAGCAGGTCTGGTCCGGCGGGAAGACCAGCTCGTGGCCGAGGCGGGCGAGCAGGACGGCAGTGGCGCGCACCGCGTCGGGGAAGAGCGTGTCACCCAGGCAGGTGGCGAAGAGTCCGATGCGCATGGGACCTCCGGTGGGCGGACGAGGAAAGACCTTGGAAAGGCTACGGAGACCTTTGTATGGTCGGACCATACTAGCGTCGAGGTGCCAGTGAAGAGTGGGGCAGGTGTGGCGCTCAGTCCGCCGGGCGGTCCTCGACCAGCGTCCCGTGCAGGCCGCGGATGTGCCGTTCGACCAGGTCGGCCGCGCCGACGCCGTCCCCGGCGCGCACCAGGCGCAGCAGTTCGGCGTGCTCGGCGTTGAGCGCGGCCGCGGTGGCCGGCCAGTCCTCGGCGGTCTCCAGGGCGCGCAGGATCAGCGGGCGTACGGATTCGCGGACGGCCGAGGTGAGGGTGGAAGTGAGCGCGTTGCCGGAGCTGCGGGCGATCTGGACGTGGAAGCGGGTGTCCAGGTCGTTGAACTCCTGGACCCCGACGTCCGGCGCGCCCATCCGCGCGACCAGCTCCGCCGCCTCGTCGAGATCGGCCGTGGCGGCATGCTCGGCCGCCGCCCGGAAGCTGGAGCGTTCCAGGGTGACGCGGGCCTCCAGTACGTCCTCCAGGCAGTAGCTGCCGAGGGCGAAGTGCAGGCGGAGGAGGCGGCCGAGCGCGTCGTCGGGGTTCCGGACGATGCGGGCGCCGGCGTCGGGACCGCGGCCGGCCTGGGCGACCAGGACGCCGATCGTCTCCAGGACGCGGAGCGCCTCGCGGAGCGCGGAGCGGCTGACCCCGAGCACCGGGGCGAGCTCACGCTCGGGCGGCAGCCGGTCGCCGGCCTTGAGCTCGCCGGCCAGCACCCGCTCCTCGATGCTTTCGAGGACGAGCTCGTGCGTACGGGACTGCCGTACGGGTCGCCACTCGACAGCCATCCGTCACTCCCTGGTCGGCCGGCGCTCTCACCGAAAAACTATGTCACACGGCAGGTCACACCGTGATTGTGGCCGGACCGGGTGCTTTCGCCGGACCCCGGTCGCCGGTGCCGGCCGCCCCCCTCAGCCGTGCAGTCGCACCGGCAGCGATTCCACCCCGTAGACGATGGACAGCTTGCGGAATGCCAGTTCCTGTTCCGGGACGGCCAGGCGCATGTTCGGGAAACGCCGGACCAGTGCCGGATAGGCGGCGCGGAGTTCCATCCGGGCCAGTTCGGCGCCGACGCAGCGGTGTATTCCGTAACCGAACGCGAGGTGCGAGGGGACGTTGCGCTGCGGGTCGAAGCGCTCCATGTCCGGGCCGAGCTTTCCGTCCCGGTCGGCGCCGCTGAGCGAGCACAGTACGACATCGCCCTCGGAGATGGGTACGCCGCCGATTTCCAGGTCCTCCCGGGCGAACCGGGGAAAGGCGACCTGGACGACGGTGAGATAGCGCAGCAATTCCTCGACGTAGCGGTCGGTGGCGTCGTCGCCGTCCTTCAGCGCCGCGAAGTGGTCGGGGTCGCGGAGCAGGACGAGGGCGCCGAGCGCGAGCATGCTCGCGGTGGTCTCGAAGCCGCCGGTGAGCACGCCGTCGGCGAGACCGGCCAGCTCGTCGTCGGTGACGGTGTCGCCGTGGTCCCGCACGATCTGGCCGAGCAGGCCGTCACCGGGGTCCTTGCGCTCCTTCTTGACGATCTCCTGGAAATAGGCCAGCGATTCCGATATGGCGCCGAACGAGGCGTTCGCGCCGCTGAAAAGGTCGAAGCGGGCCGCGCTCAGCCGCTCGAAGTCCGCGCGGTCCTCGTACGGAACGCCCAGCAGTTCACAGATCACCAGGGAAGGAATGGGCAGGGCAAAGGAATGGACGATGTCGACGGGCTCACCCGAGCGCCCGAGGCGCTCCATTTCCGCCAGCCGTTCCTCGACGATCTCGTGGATGCGCGGGGTGAGCCGGCCGAGCCGGCGCATGGTGAATTCGGGGGTCAGCAGGCGGCGCAGCCGCGTGTGGTCCGGCGGATCGGCGAACCCGAGGCCGCCGGGGTTCTTCCCGGCGTCGGCGCCGGCATTGCCGACGAGGTTGGTGTAATCGGTGCTGAACGCCTTCGCCTTGCCCAGCACCTCCTTCACCTCGTCGTACCCCGTGACCAACCACACTTTGGAGGCGAGCGGCACGGGAAGGATGCTCACCGGGGACTTCTGCCGTACTTCCGACAAGTCGGCCACCGGGTCAAGGCCGTGGCGACGCAGCGGCATGAGGGTGGACTCGGGCAAGAAGGGCATACGGGATAGATCGAAGCCCTTTTTCTGAGTCCGCGCGAGATATCTGCGGGCCAGCCAAGCGGTGACGCCCGAGCGGATTTTGGTCATGCCCGCAATACTGCCTGGCCGGTACCCATGCTGACCAAGCGACCTGGCAGCGAACTGGTAACGAGATGAAACGACCGGTACGTCTGAGACGTCCCACCGACGCCGTATGCGGCCCTCCGGTGCGCCGCCGACGCACGACCGGAACATGATCGTCCTCGGTGGCATACGCCCGGCCTCTTGCTACTTTGCCTGACATGACCGCGACCACGGCCGCGACGGCTGACGCCCCTCCCCCCGGCCTCCGGCTGCCCAGGCGCCGGGGCGTCGAACTGCTGCTGCTCGCCGGGGCCGTTCTGATCAGTGTCTACGGATACGTCGAGGTGGGCCTCGCCCGGCACGGCACCGTGCCCGCCGGCGCCGCCCGTTACGGCGCGGGGCTGGCCGTCCTCGCGCTCCTCGGCCACCTCGCCGTGCGCCTCCGCGCACCGTACGCCGACCCGCTGCTGCTGCCCATCGCCGTCCTGCTCAACGGCCTCGGACTGGTCCTGATCTTCCGGCTCGACCAGGAGACCCCGAAGGACGAGGCGGCGCCCACCCAGCTCGTCTGGTCGGCGCTCGGTGTGGCGCTGTTCATCGGGGTGGTGGCGCTGCTGCGCGATTACCGGGTGCTGCAGCGGTACGCATACCTCAGCGCGGCCGCCGCGCTGGTCCTGATGATCGTGCCGATCTTCTTCCCCGCGGTCAACGGCGCGAAGATCTGGATCCGCTTCGCCGGGTTCTCCATCCAGCCCGGCGAGTTCGCGAAGATCCTGATCAGCGTCTTCTTCGCGGCCTACCTCGCGGCGAACCGGCACGCGCTGGCGTACACCGGCCGCCGGCTGTGGCGGCTCCAGCTGCCCACCGGCCGGGTGCTCGGCCCCATCGTCGCGGTCTGGCTGGTCAGTGTGGGCGTACTGGTCCTGGAGCGGGACCTGGGCACCTCGCTGCTCTTCTTCGGCGTCTTCGTCGTCCTGCTGTACGCGGCCACCGGGCGCACCGGCTGGATCGCCGTCGGGCTGCTGCTCGCCGCGGTCGGCGCGGCCGTCGTCGGCAGCCTCGAACCCCATGTGCACAGCCGGGTCGCCGACTGGCTGCACCCCTTCGCGAGCATCGAGCGGGGCGAGGGCGCGAGCCAGTTGGCCCTGTCGCTCTTCGCCTTCGGCGCGGGCGGCCTGCTCGGCACCGGGCTCGGGCAGGGCCACTCGGCCCTCATCGGCTTCGCCATGAAGTCGGACTTCATCCTGGCCACGGCGGGCGAGGAACTGGGGTACGCCGGGCTGACCGCGCTCTTCCTCCTCTACACCCTGCTGGTCGCCCGCGGTTACCGCGCGGGCCTGGCGATCCGCGAGCCGTTCGGCCGGCTGCTCGCCGTCGGACTGTCCTCGCTGCTGGCCATCCAGGTGTTCGTGATCGCGGGCGGGGTGATGGGGCTGATCCCGCTGACCGGCATGGCGATGCCGTTCCTCGCGCAGGGCGGCTCCTCCGTCGTCACCAACTGGATCATGGTGGCGCTGCTGGTCCGCATCAGCGACCGGGCCCGGCGCCCCCGGCCCGCCCGCGCGGACACCGGGGTCATCGAACGGATCGTGGTACCGGAGGAGGAGCGCGGCGGCAGACCGCACGGAGGCGGCCGGAACGGGGGTGCCCCCCGGTGATCCGGCACATCCGCCGCACCTCGGCCTTCTGCCTGCTCCTGCTCGTCCTCCTGCTCCTGAACGCCGCCCGCGTCCAGCTCCTCAACGAGGACGAGTACGCACACAACCCCGCCAACCGCCGCGCCGACCTCAAGCGCTACGACCAGCCGCGCGGCAGCATCGTCGTCGGCGGCCGGTCCGTCACCGGCTCCCGGGACAGCGGCGGCTCGCTGCGGTACGCCCGTACGTACTCCCAGGGCCCGCTGTACGCGCCGGTCACCGGCTACGCCTCGCAGGTCTACGGCACGTCCCTGCTGGAGAACGCCGAGGACGACCTCCTCTCGGGCACCGACCCCCGGCTCGCGCCGCTCCCCCTGTGGACCGCGCTCACCCGCGAACAGCGGCCCGCCGGTGACGTCGTCACCACCATCGACCCGGCGCTGCAGCGGGCCGCGTACGAGGGCCTGGGCGGCAAGAAGGGCGCGGTGGCCGCCGTGGAACCGGCGACCGGCAAGGTCCTCGCGCTGGTCAGCACGCCCTCGTACGACCCCGGCGAGCTGTCCGGCAGCGGCCCCCGCACCACCGACGCCTGGACCCGGCTCAACGCGTCCGCCGACCGCCCGATGCTCAACCGGGCGCTGAAGGAGACCTATCCGCCCGGCTCGACGTTCAAGGTCGTCACCGCGGCGGCCGCGCTGGAGCACGGTGTGGTGGACAACCCGGACGCGGCCACGGACACGCCGAGCCCGTACACCCTGCCCGGTACCTCCACCCGGCTCACCAACGAGGCGGGCGGCTGCGAGAACGCGAGCCTGCGGCGCGCGTTCGAGGTCTCCTGCAACACCGTCTTCGCCCACCTCGGCGTGGACGTCGGCCTGGACAACATGGCGGAGACGGCCGAGAAGTTCGGCTTCAACGACGACGGGCTCACGATCCCCTCCCGCGTGGTGAAGAGCACCTTCGATACGGACATGAACGACGCGCAGCTCGCGCTGTCCTCGATCGGCCAGTACGACACGGCCGCCACCCCGCTGCAGATGGCGATGGTCGCCGCCGCGGTCGCCAACCACGGTGACCTGCGGCGTCCGTACCTGGTGGAGCGGCTGACCGACGCGCACGGCGACACCCTCGCGCGCACGCGCCCGCGCCGGCTGCACCGGGCGATGAGCGAGGACACCGCGGAGCGGCTGCGGGAGCTGATGACCGGTGTGGTCACCAGCGGCACCGGTACGAAGGCGGCGATTCCCGGCGCGACGGTCGGCGGCAAGACCGGCACCGCCCAGCACGGCGTCGGCAACTCCGGTACGCCGTACGCCTGGTTCCTCTCCTGGGCCCAGGCAAACGGCGCGGAGCGGCCGGCGGTCGCGGTCGCCGTCGTCGTCGAGGACGCGGCGGCCGACCGCGCCGACATCAGCGGCGGCGGCAACGCGGCCCCGGTCGCCCGGGCGGTGATGCAGGCGGCGCTCGACCGGTGACGGCGGCCGCGCCGGTGCCGTGCGTCAGTCCAGCGGTTCCGTGGCGCCGTCGGGGTGGACGAGGAGACGGATCTGGCTGCCGAAACGGTCGTCCATGATCAGCGCCGGCGTCGGGCCGCCCAGCTGCTGCGCCCGCTGCTGGAGGATCGAGATGACGACCTCCTGGATGTCGCCGTACGGCGGCGCGGTGATCGGTACCCCGTCGACCAGTCCGGCGTTCGGGGAGAACACCCGTACTTGCGCGTCGCCCGGGTAGGCGGGGACCGAGGGCTGGGCCATCTCACTCATGCTGCAGTCGTCCTTCTTCCGGGCCGGCGGGGGCGCGGGCCACCTCGCGGATCAGGTCTCGGGCGTGTCCGGAGCCCCGGCGGCCCCGGCATCGGCAGCCGGCACCTGAGCACGCACGTACGTCCCCCGGGAAAGCCGCCGCAGACGCCCCGACTTGACCATGGCGGAGAGTACATTGCTCACGGCCTTGGCGGACTCACCGGGCAGCGCCGTACCGCTCCGCGCGGCGACCTCGTCGATCAGGTCCCGCCCGGTGAAGGGCTCGGGGACGGTGGTCACCGCCTGCTCGACGGCCGCCCGGATGCTGAGAGTGCGGAGCTGCGCAGGAATGCCGTGCAACAGCCCCTGGCCCGCGCGCACTTCGGGGTGCGCCGCGTCGGCGGCAGGGGACGCCGAGGGGGCGGACGGCGCGGCCGCCGGGAGCCCGGCGGCCTCGTCCTCCCGGACCCCCGCGGCCAGTTGGCGCTCCAGGTACTGCCGGGCGGTGCGTATCGTCCCGATCTCCTTGACGGCGTCCTGGGCCCCCGGCACCGCCGCGAGCATGGTGCCCACCGTCTCGATGTTCGCGAGCGAGCTCACCAAGTGGCGCAGCAGCGGTACCAGGAATGCCTGCCGCAGCGCGGCCATGGGGTTGGTCGTCGCCAGCTCCACCGACACCGACCCCTGCAGCAGGCTGTCCGCGTCGAGGGCCGGCTCGGGCTCGTCCGGCAGCAGCGACTCGACGGCCCGGCGCGCCAGCCGGACGCTGGTCAGCGTCTCCGGCCGTACTCCACTGCCCGGGGCGGCGATGAGCATGGCGACGAGATTCTCGGCGCCCGCCAGCGCGGGAGCCGCCGTACGGGCCAGTGGCCACAGCACCGCCTGGCGTACCGCCGCCGCCGGATCTCCCAGTGAGAACGCGATTCTTCGCTCGCTCTCTCCGGACATGAATCCCCCGTTCGCTTCATGAAATCGCAAATGCAGAGCCGCGCCCGTCTCCTCGGCTCCGGCGCGGGCGCTCCGCGCACCTCCGACGCGTACCGATATTCCGCGGTCCGCCGCCAGGTGTTCCTGCAGCGCGTCGAAGGCGTCGAGTATCGCGCCGAGTTCGGGTCCGGGCGTTTCACCGCGGCGCGGGCGCCGGGTGAAGTCGTCCGTCCGGGCCCGCACCTGGGCCAGCCGGCGCGAGACGGTGCTGCGGCTGCACCCCAGCCGAACAGCCATTTCGCGCTGACTGGCGTCCGGATGGCGGCGCTGTTCCCGCGTCAGTTCGCCGAGCGTGCCCGGGTCGGCGCCCGTCGGCCGCAGGCTTCCCCCGGCGTCTCCGATCTTCAGCGCACGCCGCATCCAGCGGCGGTCGTCGGCGGTGGTCGCCGCCGCGTACCCGTAAGGATCGGCATGGACGACGGCGCTCTGCAGGCACTCGGCCCACAGCGGACAAGAGGCGCACATCTCGCGCGCCGTAGCGGCCAGCGCTTCGAATTCCCGCATCTGCGCACGCGAAACTCCGTCCCCCACCGGAGGATTCTCCAGGAGGGGATGGTGAAAGAGGTCGGAGCGTCGCTGACACGGCAGAGCCGGCGAATCATCGGATGGCGCGGACAGCGCAGCAGGCGCCGTACGGTCGACCGTACGCATAAGTTGAATCCCCCGAAACAATCTAATGTTCGACGGGACTCTAGGGCATGCCCTTTCCGAAGTACAACGCGACTGCAAACGATCAGAGTTCTGCCTGCAAAGTCGTAACAGAATTCGCACGGCGGGCTCAGTCGCCGGTGCGCGCGTGAGTTCCGACACGTCGCAGAAAGGCCGCGCATGCCGACAACCGGCGACGCAATACCGCAATTCCCCGGCCCCGCAGCGCCAGTACGGTGAGCACGCCCAGGAAACCGATCGGCACGGCCACCGACGGCACCAGCGCGCCGACGAACGACGCGATGATCAGTACCCCGTCGGCGAGCAGAACGGTGACACCGCGCCGTCCCGGATGCTCCTTCAGCATCCAGGCGCCGAGGAGGGCCATGCCGGCCAGCGCCCAGTAGCCGAACACCGCCTGACCACCGATCATATCCCCGGTGACACCGCGTGCCGTATCGCCGACCGCGGTCAGATACCCGGTCACCGCCGCGGTGAGCGGGGTGGCGATCAGCGCGAGGAGCAGCTGCTTGCGGTGCCGCAGCAGCCAGCAGAGCAGCGCGACCGCCAGCAGCACGGCGACGCCGGTGAATGCGGCGGCGCTGGAGGACGCGACGTGGAACAGGGTGAACGCGGCGGCGATGCCGAAGACGATGCGCGGCAGGAGTTTCACCGCGAGGTGGTCCTCCCGGTCCTGGCGCACCAGCCGGCGGAGCAGTGCGCCGACGGACTTCTCTGTGGTCTTCATATGCCTCGTCCCCCTCGGCCCGCGGTCATCCGAGTCCCGTACCGGCCACGGCTTTGCCCACGCCCGGAGCGGAAGGCTCAGGGGCGGCCACCGGCGCGGCCGAGGTGCCCTTCGCCGCCGCTGTGGGCCGCGGCGTGAAGCCCATCTGCCATACGGGAGTCGGCGCGGTGGGCCCGGAAGTACCGGTCTCCTTGCCGCCCTCCTGCTCCGCGCCGGTGAGCTCCGGGCCCGCGGCCGGCGGCGTGATGCGCACGTGCGACGCGTCGGCCTTCGCGACATCCGCCGACAGCTTGCCCAGTACCGCCGTCCGTTCCGCCGCCGGCTTCGCCGCGTACTCCGCCGGGTCGACGTGCAGCGGCTTGTCCTTGAGGGCGAACTGCGCCTGGGCGCGCACGGCGTCCGTGCCCAGCTCCTCGCGCGCGACCGGCGGCCAGCCGTCCGGCGCCGCGTACGCGAACTTGATGTTGTCCAGACCGACATCGGGGTTGGTCCGCAGCGCGGGCAGCTCGGTGGTCTGCAGCACCGTGCCGGGAAAGGCCGTCTGCGCGAACACCACGACCTCGCCCTTGGCCGCCTCGGCGTACCGCTGGGAGAGCGTGGACCAGGCGGACTTCGCCAGGTCCCAGCCCTCGTCGCCCTGGAGGTTCAGCTCCCGGTGGACCGCCGTGTCCCACAGCCGGAGGTTGCCGAGGGCCCGGCCGCCACGCGTCCCTTCCAGGTAGCGGGCCGACCCGGGCACCTTCTCGTTCTCGGACTCCGCCCACGCCTCGGCGATGTACATGTTCGACAGCGCCTTGCCCGGCGGCAGGTCGGGATGAGGCACCTCGAAGGACCAGAACGCCGACTTCACGTCGGGGTTCTCCGGGGTGACGTTCAGCCGCCGGGCGCGCTCGCGGATGTACTCCGGAACGCTCATGCCCACCCGGTCGGCCGCCGTCATGACACGGTCGGCGATCCGCCCGGCCTGCTCGTCGGTCGCCGGGGTGTCCGCGTCGCGCAGACCCAGGGCGCGTCTGCCGATGTCCTCCGGGATGTACGGCGCGCTCACAGCGCGTCCTGCGGATAGCAGTGCACATTGATCATGACGCCTCGTTTCCCCACTCCCCTGCGCGTGACCCCGCCGCTCTTCGCCGTCAGCACGGTCACCGGCCCCTCCGGGTCCTTGGCGCTCCATACGGCCATCCGGTACGGGTCACGGCGTCCCAGCCGGAAGTCGCGCGACGGCAGCCAGTGCCGGTCGTCCGGCGGCTCGGGAAAGGCGGGATCGTCCCAGGCCCCCGAGAATTCCGGCGCGCCCAGCACTTCCCGGGCGGCCGCCTCGTACGCCGGCCACGCCTCGGCCGTCTGCTCCAGTACCAGGTCGTTCTCGTCCTGCGTGTCGGCGTTCAGGTGCCGGACCGTGAAGGTCACGGAGCGCACGGGGCTCCAGCCCCCGGAGACGAGGGGCTCCAGGGTGAGGTCCTGGCCCGTCGAGGTCCGCACCCGCAGGACCCGCTCCACGGTGATCGGCCGCCAGCCGAAGAGCGCGCACCAGTCGTCCAGCGCCTGGCCGGGGTTGGGCGGGCCGGCCCAGACCGCGGGCCAGTCGACATGGGCCAGCCCGCGCAGCTCTTCGGCGAGAGCCTGCGGCGGACGCTCCTCCGTCACCGTCGGCATCCTGTCCCTGCCTTCCACTCGTACGTCACATCGGCCCGGACCGGCCGGATTCGCCGGTTTCTGCCCGGCTCGGAAGATCCTCGCACCATGCCCCCGCCGGCCGGTAGCTTCGCCCGGCCCCCTCCGTCGTACGTCACAGCAGCCAGCCCGGCCCCTGGCCGTCCGGGGCCTCCGGGCCGTGGCAGACGAGAGAGATCCGCGCCTCACCGGGGCCCTGGCCGGTCGCGACGCCCGCCCCGAGGTTCGCCCGGAGGGCGAAGAGCGGGGCGCCGGGCGTCCGGAAGGACCACACGGCGAGGCGGTGCGGGTCCTGGTGCTCCCGTCGCCACGCCTCACTGCCGTCGAAGCCGTGGCCCGGCAGCCGCGGAAAGCCCTCCGTGTCCCAGGCGCCGCTCCAGACCGGCGGGCCCAGCACGGTCGTGGCGGCGGCGAGGCAGGACGCCCAGCGCTCCAGCAGCGCCTCGGTCACCTGCGCGTTCTCCTCGACGGACGTCGACCGGACGGCCCACGAGGTGTAGTCGACGCGGGTGACCGGACGCCCGTACGCCGTCGAACCGAGCCGCAGCTTTCCGCCCTGCCGGGTCCGCACGTACTGGCCGGACTCGAACCACAGGGGCTGCCAGCCGAACGCCGCGCACCACTCCCGGCGCGCGGCCTCCTCGGCCGGCGGCCCCGCCCACACGACCTCCCAGTTGAGTCCGGTCAGCGACCACAGCTCCGCGCCCAGCTCCTGCGGACGGCGATTGGCGATCAGACTCGGCACCGGTCTCCTCCTTGGGACGCGAGTGAGTGGGAAAGGGGCGGTGGGCGGCCTCCGGCGGGCCGGGGCGGACGCTTACTGCTGGATCCGGCCGTCGGAGCGGGGCGGAGGCGGCTGCGGGGGCTG
>NZ_NHSG01000391.1:0-4288 GCF_020024005.1 Streptomyces purpurogeneiscleroticus | reverse complement strand
CCCTCAAGGACCCCCATGCCTGCGTCCGCTCCCCCTCCCGCCAGTTGGACCATCGGCGACATCACCGTCCACCGCATCGACGAGACCGAACTTCCACCGGAGACCGGCCCCTGGCTGCTGCCCGACGCCACCCCGGACGTCGTCGCCGCAACTCCCTGGCTGCGCCCGGACTTTGTCCGCCCGGACCACGGCCTGCGCCTCGCCAGCCACTCCTTCGCCGTGCGCGCGGGTGGCCGGCGCATCCTCGTCGACACCGGCATCGGCAACGGCAAGGACCGCGCCAACCCCGCCTGGAATCACCTCCGTACGGACTACCTGACCCGACTCGAACAGGCAGGATTCCCGCCCGAGTCCGTCGACCTGGTCGTCCTCACCCACCTGCACACCGACCACGTCGGCTGGAACACCCGCCACCGGGGCGGCGCGTGGGTCCCCACCTTCCCCCGCGCGCGTTATCTGGTGGCGCGCGACGAATGGGCGTACTGGTCAGCCGCCGAACTGGACGCCCCGCGGCGGCAGATGTTCCGCGATTCCGTCCACCCGGTGCAGGAGCACGGCCTGCTCGACCCGATCGACGTCCCCGCCACGGGCGCGGAGATCGCTCCCGGCGTGACCCTCGTACCCACTCCCGGGCACACCCCGGGCCAGGTCGCCGTCCGGCTGACCGACGCGGGACAGTCGGCGCTGATCACCGGCGACTGCATACACCATCCGGTCCAGCTCGGCCGCCCCGACCTGAGCAGCTGCGTCGATGTCGACCCGGCCCGCGCCGTGGCGACCCGTCGCGACCTGCTCGCCTCCCTGGCCGGCACCGACACGCTGGTCCTCGGCAGCCACTTCCCCCCACCCACCGCCGGCCTGATACGCCCCGACGCCTCCGGCTACCGCCTCGTCCCGGTACAGAAGGCAGTGCAGAGGGCTCATTCATGAGAGCCCAAAAAAACTTGGCCGGCGATGTCGAGAACCCGTGTTCGGCTCCGTCCCTGCAGTGAACGCGACCACAATGGGTCGCCCAGCATCGAGGAGAACACGATGGCCAAGTACCTGCTGCTCAAGCACTACCGTGGCGCTCCGGCTGCGGTGAACGACGTGCCCATGGACCAGTGGACGCCGGAAGAGATCTCGGCCCACATGCAGTACATGAACGACTTCGCGGCCCGGCTCGAGAAGACCGGCGAGTTCGTCGACGGCCAGGCGCTCGCCCCCGAGGGGACGTTCGTCCGGTACGACGGCGAGGGGCGCCCGCCGATCACCGACGGCCCGTTCGCCGAGACCAAGGACCTCATCGCCGGCTGGATGGTGATCGACGTCGACAGCTACGAGCGCGCCGTCGAGCTGGCCGGGGAGCTGTCCGCCGCCCCCGGGGCGGGCGGGAAGCCGATCCACGAGTGGCTCGAACTGCGCCCGTTCCTGACCGCGCCGCCCACCATCACGGAGTGACCTCTGACGTGCCACAAATCGACGAGGCCCTGCTGAGGAGCCTCACGCCGAGCGTGCTCGGGATCCTCGTCCGCCGTGGAGCCGACTTCGCGGCGGCCGAGGACGCCGTACAGGACGCGCTGGTCGAGGCGCTCCGCGTCTGGCCCGCCGACCCTCCACGCGATGCGAAGGGCTGGCTGGTCACCGTGGCCTGGCGCAAATTCCTCGACGCGACCCGCGCGGACGCCGCCCGCCGCCGGCGTGAGGACCTCGTCGAAGAGGAGCCGGCGCCCGGGCCCGCGTCCGCCGTGGACGACACGCTTCAGCTCTACTTCCTGTGCGCGCACCCGTCGCTGACGCCGTCGTCCGCGGTTGCGCTCACGCTGCGCGCCGTCGGCGGGCTGACCACGCGCCAGATCGCCCAGGCATACTTGGTGCCCGAGGCAACCATGGCGCAGCGCATCAGCCGCGCCAAGCGCACCGTGTCCGCCGTGCAGCTCGACCAGCCCGGCGACGTCGCCACCGTGCTGCGGGTCCTCTATCTCGTCTTCAACGAGGGCTACTCCGGCGACGTCGACCTCGCCGCCGAGGCCATCCGGCTCACCCGGCAGCTCGCGGCCGCGATCGACCACCCCGAGGTGGCGGGGCTGCTCGCCCTCATGCTGCTCCACCACGCCCGGCGCACCGCCCGGACCGCGCCCGACGGCAGCCTGGTGCCGCTCGCCGAGCAGGACCGCGGCCGGTGGGACACCGAGTTCATCGCCGAAGGCGTGCAGATCCTGCAGGCGGCCCTCGCCCGCGACCGGCTGGGCGAATTCCAGGCCCAGGCCGCCATCGCGGCCCTCCACGCCGACGCGCCCACCGCCGAGGAGACCGACTGGGTACAGATCGTCGAGTGGTACGACGAGCTCGCGGGCCTGACCGACAGCCCGGTCGTCCGGCTCAACCGCGCAGTCGCCGTCGGCGAGGCCGACGGACCGCGCGCCGGCCTGGCGGAGCTCGCGGCGCTGGACGACTCCCTGCCCCGCCACACCGCGGTGGCGGCGTACCTCCACGAGCGCGACGGCGACCTGTCGACAGCGGCACGGCTGTACGCCGCGGCGGCCCAAAAGGCCCCCAACCTCACCGAGCGCAACCACCTCACGCGCCAGGCCGCCCGACTCAACGCCCGCCGGCAGCGCTGACGGATGGCACACGGCGCGGCCTCTTCGCCGACGAGAACCTCACCCGCCCCCGAGGCCATCCTGCAGACCCCATCCGTCCTGCAGACCCCATCCGTCCTGCAGACCTCATCCGTCCTGCAGGCCCTCTCCATCCTGTAGACACCATACGGAAATCCGCTGCACGAGATTGTTGCCGAAGCCGCCGCGGTTCCAGGGCTCGGTGACGGGCTGGATGCGGCCCGAAGCGTCGGTGGCGCGGACGCTGAGTACGTGGCGGCCGGGCGCGGCCGTCCAGGGTGCCTGCCAGTACCGCCAGGCCCAGTCGTGCCCGTCCGGCGGCGCGAGTGAGGCGCCGTACCAGGAGTGCCCGTCGTCCGTGCTCACCTCGACCTTGGCGACCGGGGCGCGGCCGGACCAGGCCCGGCCCTCCAGGCGCACGGAGCCGGGGCGTACGACACGGGCGCGCGACATGAAGTCCGGGAAGCCGGGCGGGATCATCAGGGCCCGCGGGGCGATCCGGGTGACCGGCTCGCCGGGTTCCTCCGCCTCCTGTCGGTAGCGGTAGGCCACCTCCTGCTGGAATCCGGTGAACGGGCTGTCGACGAGGGTGATCTTCCGTAGCCACTTCACGTGCGCCATGCCGTACCAGCCGGGGACCACCAGCCGCAGCGGACAGCCGTGCTGCGGCGGCAGCGGCGCGCCGTTCATCTCGTACGCCACCAGCACCTCCGGATCGGTGCCGGTCGCGTCCGCCAGTGGCAGGCTCCGCTGGTAGTCCTGTTCCACGCCGCGCTCGATGCCGTGATCGGCGCCGGTGAAAACGGCCTCGACCGCGTCCGGCCGCACGCCCGCCCTGTCGAGCAGCGTGCGCAGCGGTACCCCGGTCCACTCGGCGGTGCCGACCGCCTCGACCAGCCAGGGCTGGCTCACGGGGCGTGGCGTGAGCCGGGCCCGGCCGTTGCCCGCGCACTCCATCGTCACCCGTTGGGTGACGGCCGGGAAGGACCGCAGGGTGGCCACGTCAAGGGTCAGCGGGGTACGTACTCGGCCGCGTACGGTCAGCTCCCACGTGCGGGCATCGGCCGCGGGGATGTCGTAGTGCACCAGTACGTAGTGCAGCCCGGGCGGGGTGAGGTCGTAGCGCAGGGCCTCCAGCGGCAGCCCGTGATTACGGGCCGCGAGCGCGAGTTCTTCCAGGCTGATGCCCTCGGAGGGGGCCGCCAGGCGCGCCGGCGCGCTGAGGTCCGCCCCGAGGTCCGCATTGAAGTCACTGGTGCGGCCGTCCATGCCTCCATGGTGCGCGCCGGGACCGGTCGCGTACAGCGGTGGCGGGGGCACGTGCGGCGGTGGCGGTGTTTGCCGGTCCGCCGATGGCGATGGTGCGTCCCCCGGTGGCATTTGCGAGTCTCCCGGTCGCATTTTTTGCGCGCCTCCTCACCTGGGAGGACACGTCCCCAGCAGGGGAAGCCCCGGCGGATTGCGGACTGTATCCCGCCGTCTTGCGGACCGTATACCGCCGCTGCAAGGAGAGCATCTGCAAGGAGCGCGCCATGGACGGCAGCACTCTGGAAGGGATGCGGACCGCGCTGCGTGGCCCGGTCATCGCTCCACAGGACTCGGAGTACGACGAGTCCCGCAAGATTTACAACGCAATGATCGACCGGCGGCCGGCCGCCGTCGTGCGCTGCACGGTACGAACGTCCTCT
>NZ_NHSG01000390.1:0-48202 GCF_020024005.1 Streptomyces purpurogeneiscleroticus | reverse complement strand
GGCCGCGCCCCACCCCACCAGCACTACGTCCCGTATTCTCCCCACTCCGCCCAGACATCAGTTCGATTCGATAAGCGACATCGGACCGGTTCACGTCCAGGGGGAGGATCGGGACGCCGCGGCGGCGGGCGTCGGCGAGGAGGAGGCGCTTGGGGTACATGCCGGGGTCGTGGGTGAGCAGGCCGGCGTAGAAGGCGGCCGGGTGGTGGGCCTTGAGCCAGGCGGACTGGTAGGTCGGTACGGCGAAGGCCACCGCGTGCGCCTTGCAGAAGCCGTACGAACCGAACGATTCGATGATCTCCCAGGTGCGGGCGATGTCTTCGGAGGAGTAGCCGTGCCGCGCGGCCCGTTCCGCGAACCAGACGCGGATGCGGCCCTGCGACTCGGGGTCGGACAGCCCGCGCCGCACCCGGTCCGCCTCGTCCAGGCCGCAGCCGGTCATCCGGTCCAGGATGTGCATGACCTGTTCGTGGAAGACCACGACGCCGTATGTCTCGCGCAGGTATTCCGTCAGGTCGGGGTGGGGGTAGCGGACGGGCCTGCGGCCGTGCCGGGATTCGATGAAGGGCCGCACCATGTCGGCCGCGACCGGCCCCGGACGGAAGAGCGAGATGTCCACGACCAGGTCGTGGAAGGCGGCGGGCTGGAGCCGGCCGAGCAGGTCGCGCTGGCCCGGCGACTCGATCTGGAAGCAGCCGAGGGTCTCGGTGGAGCGGATCAGGCTGTACGTCGCGGGGTCGCCCGGCGGTACCTGTGCCGGGTCGTCGAGGTCCGGCGCGGGCCGCCCGGTGGCGCGGCCGATCTCGGCGGTGGCATGGGCCATGGCGGACTGCATCCGTACGCCGAGCACGTCGAGCTTGAGCAGGCCGAGGTCCTCGACGTCGTCCTTGTCGAACTGCGACATGGGGAAGCCCTCGCCGCCGGTGGGCACCACGGGGGTGCGTGCGGTGAGCGTGGCGTCGGAGAGCAGTACGCCGCAGGGGTGCATGGCGGTGCCGCGGGGCAGCGCGTCCAGGCCCTCGACCAGGTCCCAGAACGGCGCGGGTGGCGGGTTGTCCCGTAGCCCCCGCAGCTCCGGCAGTTCTTCCAGCGCCGCCCGTGCATCCCTTGCCCGGATGTGCGGGAAGGACTTGGCGATCCGGTCCACCTCGTCGGGGTCCATGCCGAGTGCGGCGCCGACGTCGCGCACGGCGTGCCGTACGCGGTAGGTCTCGGGCATGGCGACGGCGGCGACGCGTTCAGCGCCGAAGCGGTCGAAGATCGCGTGGTAGACCTCCAGGCGGCGCGCGGACTCCACGTCGATGTCGATGTCGGGGAGGACGGCGCGGCGCTTGGAGAGGAAGCGTTCCATCAGCAGGCCGTGCTCGACGGGGTCGGCGTGGGCGATGTCGAGCAGGTGGTTGACGAGGGAGCCGGCGCCGGAGCCGCGCGCGGTGACGCGGATGCCGAGGCGCCGGGTGTCCTCGACGACCTGGGCGACGGTGAGGAAGTACGACGCGAAGCCGTGGTGGTCGATGATGTCCAGCTCGCGGTGGAGGCGTTCCCAGTACGTGCGGGCGGCCGGGCCGCGGTCGTAGCCGCGGCGAACCATGCCGGCGGCGCAGCGGGAGCCGAGTACGCGGGAGGCCGTACGGTGCTCCGCGCCGACGAGCCGTGGTTCGGGGAAGTGGACGGTGCCGAGTCCGATGTCGTCCTGGGCGTCGACCAGGCACTCCCCCGCCGTCTCCTCGGTCATGGCGAGGAGACGGTGGGCGGTGTCGCGGCGGTGGCCGGCGGCTTCGGCGATCCGTTCGGCGGTGCGGGCCATGGTGTCGGCGTCCTTGAGCCAGCGTTCGCCGCTGTCGCGGGCTTCGGGGCGGTGACGGTCGATGGGGACGAGGCGGCGGGCGGAGTCCAGGACGTCGGTGACGGGGCCCTGGCCGGGGTCGGCGTAGCGGACGGCGTTGCTGAGGACGGCCCGGATGCCCTGGTCGACGGCGAAGCCGAGGGTGCGGGCTGCGAGCCGGAGGGAGCCGGGTCCGGTGCCGGTGCGGCCGTGGTGGACGGCTTCGAGGCGCAGCGCGTCGCCGTACAGCTCGCGCCAGGGGGCGAGGAGGCGGGCGGCGCGGTCGGGGCGGCCGGCGGCGAGTGCGCGGCCGACTTCGGAGTCGGGGCCGAGGAGGACGGTGATGCCGTCCGTCTCGACGGCCAGGTCCTCCCAGGGCAGGAGGGGGCGTTCGCGGTCGGTGGCGTGGGCGGCGGAGACCAGCCGGCACAGGGTGGCCCAGCCGCGGGCGCCGTCGCGGGCGAGGAAGACGGCGCGGGGGGCCGATTCGTCGATGAAGGCTCCGCCGCGTACGGGGGTGCGGCGGCGGGTCGTGGGGGCGGGGTCCGGCTGTCGTTCGGCGATCGCCAGCTCGGTGCCGAACAGCGGGCGGATGCCGGCTTCGGCGGCGGCCTTGGCGAAGCGTACGGCGCCGGAGAGGGAGTCGCGGTCAGTGAGGGCGAGGGCGTCCATGCCGCGTTCGGCCGCCCGCTCGGCGAGCCGTTCCGGGTGCGATGCGCCGTACCGCACGGAGAATCCCGATGCGGTGTGCAGGTGCGTGAACCGGGACATTCGCACCTCCTACCGCTTGAGCACCCCCTGGCTGACCTTGCATCCCCCGTCTCACTCACACCATAACGCTTTCTTCGAACGTCCGTGCGAACACATTCGTACGGACGTGTTCGTGCGACGCGCCGGGCAGGCCCGCCCGGCCGCATATCTCTCATGCGAAACCGGAAGATAAGGGACGAATCGCTACAGGTATGAGGAGCGGCACATGGCCACAGCGGACGGCGGCACCGGGACCGGGGACGGCGGCGACGCCCGCACCACCTTCGCCGGAGAGCTGAAGGACGCGGTGTCGGCGCGGGCCGCGCTGCTGATCGTCGGGGTGCTCGCCCTGACGGTCGCGTTCATCGCCTCGTACGCGGGCGCCTTCCACTCCCCCAAGCCCCGGGACGTGGCGTTCGCGGTCGTCGCGCCCCCGCAGGAGCGCGGACAGCTGGTCGCGAAGCTGGACGGGATGCGGGGTTCGCCGCTCGACGCGCGCCCTGCCGGGTCGCGGGCCGAGGCCGTACGGCAGCTGAAGGACCGGGAGACCGACGGCGCGCTGGTGGTCAATCCGCGCGGCAAGCAGGACGAGCTGCTGGTCGCCGGCGGCAGCGGCAACGCGCTCTCCGACGCCCTGCAGAAGGTCCTCACCAAGGCGGAGCAGGCGGAGGGGCGGACGGTCAGGACGACCGACGTGGCCCCGGCGGACCCGCAGGACGCCCGCGGACTGTCGTCGTTCTACCTGGTGGTGGGGTGGTGCGTGGGCGGCTACCTGTGCGCCGCGATCCTCGCGATCAGTTACGGGGCCCGCCCCACCAACGGCCGGCGGGCCGTCATCCGGCTCGGGACCCTGCTGGTGTACTCGGTACTGGCCGGACTGGCCGGTGCACTCGTCATCGGCCCGGCGCTCGGCGCGCTGCCGGGCAGCGTCGTGGCGCTGTGGGGGCTGGGCGCCCTCATCGTGTTCGCGGTGGGCGCGACCACCTTCGCTTTCCAGGGCATCGCCGGGATCCTCGGTATCGGGCTGACCATCCTGGTGGTCGTGATCGGCGGGAATCCCAGCGCGGGCGGCGCCTATCCGTATCCGCTGCTGCCGCCGTTCTGGCACGCCATCGGGCCCGCGCTGCCGCCGGGCGCGGGCACCTGGGCGGCCCGTTCGATCGCGTACTTCGACGGGCGGGCGATGGCGGGGCCGCTGCTGGTGCTCGCCGCGTGGGCGGTGATCGCGGCGGTGCTGACGCTGGTCTTCGCGGCCCTCTCCCTGGGGCGGGGCGCGGTCGAACGGAGCGAGCCGCAGCAGTAGCGGAGCACTCCGGGCCTCGGCAGTAGCGGCGCACTCCGGCCCGCACCCGCCCGCGTACCCCCCGCGGCTCACATGTGCGTACCGCCGTCGATCCGGATCTCCGTGCCCGTGACGAAGGCGCCGTCCTCGGAGGCCAGCATCGCGATGACGCCCGCGACCGTCTCCGGGCCCGCGAAGCCCTCGCCGATGGCGGGCGCGAGCTTCACGAACAGGCTCATGTCGGCGTCCTCGGGCAGGCCGGGCCCGCGGCCCGTCGTCATGCCGCTGGCGATGGAGCCCGGCGCGACGCACACCGCGCGCAGCCCCTGCTTGCTGTACTCGCTCGCGATCGCGTGGGTCATGGACTGGATGCCGCCCTTGCTCGCCGCGTACGCCGCCATGTACGGGTGCGCGAAAGAGGCCGAGGTCGAGCTGAAGTTGACGATCACCGGCTGCTCGCCCGCCAGCAGGGCGGGCAGCGCCTCGCGGATCATCAGGAACGTGCCGGTCAGGTTGGTCGAGACGACCTTGTTCCAGAAGTCCAGGGTGGTCTTGTGGGTGTGCTCGGACCGCAGGATGCCGGCCGCGTTGACCAGCACGTCCAGGCCGCCGAGCGCCTCCACGGCGGTGGCCACGCCGGCGACGACCGCGGCCTCGTCGGATATGTCCAGGACCGCGGTGGTGAGCCGGCCGGCCGTGCCGTCGGCAGCCGCGCGTTCGGCGGTGGCCTTCAGACCCTCCTCGCTGACGTCCGCCGCCACGACCCGGCCGCCCTCGGCGAGGACCCGGTGGACGGTGGCCTGTCCGATGCCGGACCCGCCGCCCGTGATCAGTACGCGGCGGCCCTCGTAGCGGTTCATGACGTTCTCCGTTCTCGTCGGTGCGCGGCTCTCCGTCGAGCACGTGCGACTCCGTCACCGTACGCCTCAATGGCACACTGTGCCACCTTTGCACCTCATGCCACCTCGGCGTACCGCGGCGTAGACTCCGGCCATGCCCACCGCACCTCCCTCCCGTCCGTCCTCCCTCACCGAGCGGCGCAAGGCCGCGACCGAGCTGGAGATCGCCCGTACCGCGGCGGCGCTGTTCGCCGAGCGCGGCGCCGCCGTCACCGCGGAGGACATCGCCCGCGCCGCGGGGGTCGCCCCGCGCACCTTCTACCGCTACTTCCGTACCAAGGAGGACGCGGTCGCACCGCTGCTGACGGGCGGTGTGCGGGACTGGGCCGAGGGGCTGGCCGACCTGGCCGCGCGCGAGCCGGAACTGCCGCTCGGCGAGGTACTGGAGCGGGCGGCCCGCGAGGCGCTGACGCCCGCCGACGCACGGGCCGAGGAGGCGCTGGAGTGGACCCGGGGTCTGCTGCACGCGATGCAGGACAACCCGGCACTGCGCGCCGTCTGGCACCGTGCGCACCACGAATCGGAGCTGGCTCTCATCGACGTACTGGCCCGGACGACGACGGCCGGGCCGCTGGAGGTACGGCTGACCGCGGCCGCGGCGGACGGTGCGCTGCGGGCCGCGGTCGAGGTGTGGGCGGCGGGGGAAACCGACGAGGCGCCGGCCGAGCTGGCGGTGCGGGGCATTCGACTGGTGGCGGCGGGGCTGCCGTGGCTGACGGAACGGCGCGGGTAGGGCGGCAGCGGCAGGCGGCCGGCTACGCCGTGTGCGCCACCTCTCCCCCCACCACCACGACCTCCGCCACCGTCCCCGGGATGTTTTCCGGGGCGGTGTGCAGGATGTCGCGGGAGAGGACGACGAAGTCGGCGAGCTTGCCGACGGTGAGGGAACCCCGTTCGTTCTCCAGGAAGTTGGCGTACGCCGAGCCCATCGTGTAGCCGTGTACGGCGGTCTCTACGTCGATGGTTTCCTGCGGGCCCCACGGCTCGCCGCCGCCCAGCGGCTGCCGGGTGACGGCGGTGTAGATGCCGATCATCGGGTCCATCTCGGCGACGTTCCAGTCGCTGGAGAAGGCCAGGACCGCGCCCGCCTCCTGGAGGCTGCGCAGCGGCCATGCCTTGTGCCAGCGGTCGGCGCCGACGTTCTCCGCCCAGTCCTGGCCGGGTCCGGCGATCTCGGGGGCCGCGTGCCGGGGCTGCATGCAGGCGACCACGCCCAGCTCGGCGAAGCGCGGAGTGTCGGCCGGGTCGAGGCATTCGACGTGCACGATCTGGTGGCGGGCGTCGCGCGGCCCGTTGAACTCCCGGGCGCGCTCGACCGCGTCCAGGACCGTACGGATGCCGCGGTCCCCCGTCGCGTGCACGAAGCACTGGAAGCCTAGGGAGTCCAGCTCGGTCAGCAGCTCGGCGAACTCCTCGGGCGGGTAGAAGGTCTCGCCCCGGTGGTGCCGGCAGCCCGCGTACGGTGCGAGCAGCGCGGCGGTGCGCGGTTCGACCACGTCGTCGATGTAGAGCTTGAGCGGGCCGACATTCAGCCGGTCGTCGTCGTACTTCTCGGCGGCGCGGGCGAATTCGACGAGGTCGGCGCCGGTGGTGCCGCGCGGGTGGAAGAGCGCGGCGACGATACGGGACCGCAGCCGGCCCTCCTCCCTGGCGCGCTCGAACAGCGCCAGGTCGTCCAGCGAGTTCTGCGGTTCGACGACCGTGGTGATGCCAAAGCGGATCGCGTCGTCCAGGCTGCGGGCGAGGCGGCGGTACTGACGGTCGGGGGAGGCCCACGGCACACCGAGGTCGCGCAGCGCGCGGTGGCCGTCCCGGGAGAGTCCGCGGACGGCGAAGTCCTTGACGAATCCGGTGGGTTCGCCGGTCTCCGGGTCGGTCTCGGCACGCCCGTACGGCAGGTCCGTACGGTCCTTGGTGATACCGAGGCGGCGCAGGGCCGCGGTGTTGAGCCAGGCGGTGTGCACGTCGTAGCTCAGGACGAAGGCGGGGGTGTCGCCCGTGACCGGGTCGAGGTCGGCGGCGCGCGGCATCCGGCCGCCGGGCAGGGCCGAGTAGTCCAGCGCCTCGGCCTCGATCCACTCGGCGCCGGGGTGGGCGTCGCGCCAGGTACGGATGCGGTCGTGCACCTCGTCGAGCGTGCGGGCCCCGGCCAGCTGTACGCAGGCGTCGTCGGAGCCGAGCCGTACGTGGTTGTGCGCGTCGATGAAGCCGGGGAGCACCAACTTGCCTCGGGCATCGAGCACTTGGGTACGTTCCGAGATCCACTCACCGGCCTCGGAGTCCGGGCCGAGCCAGACGATCCGGCCGTCGCGCACGGCCAGTGCCTCGGCCTCGGGGAGCGCGGGGTCCACGGTGTGGATGCGGGCGTTGCGGAGGACGAGCTCGGCGGGCGGACGAGACATGCTGCGGCTCCCGTGGGTTTTGAACGGTGTTCTAATTTCTTGAACGGCATTCAAAATGCGCCCGGTGCCCCGCGCAGGTCAAGACCTTGCGGCGAATCGCCGGGATAAGGTCGGGACGACAGGGGCGCGGACGTTCACAAACCCCGACGTTCACGGAGGAAAGGCAGGCCGGGCGGTGGCACGACGGCGGGACGGGCAGGTCGCGGCCGACCGGATCCTGGAGGAGGCGATGGAGGCCATCGCCGAGGGCGGCCTCGCGGCGCTCACCATGTCCGCGCTGGCCCGGCGGCTCGGCACGAGCGGCGGCCACATCCTGTACTACTTCGGCAGCAAGGACCGGCTGCTGCTGGAGGCGCTGCGGTTCAGCGAGGCGAAGCTCGCCGAGGAGCGCCGGGCGCTGCTCGCCCGCCGGCTCGGCGCCGTGCGGATGCTGGACGCCTTTGTCGGCCTGTACCTGCCGCGCGGGCCGCGCGACCCGCGCTGGATGCTGTGGATCGAGCTGTGGGCCCGTACGGTCGCCAACGAACCGCTGCGCGAGACGCAGGAGGAGCTCGACCGGGGCTGGCGCGACGACCTGGCCGCGCTGCTGGCGAAGGGGGTCGCGCAGGGCCGCTTCGCCGCCGGGGACTGCACGGGCCGCGCCTCCGAACTGCTCGCCCTGCTGGACGGGCTCAGCACGCGGGTGGTGCTGGGCCAGCACGGCGCGGACCGGGCCACGGCCCTGGCCACGGCGAAGTCGGCCGCGGCCCGGCTGGTGGAACGGATCTGAGCCGTCCGGAAGGCCGGCGCCGCGCCCCGCCGCCCCGGTACCGCACCGCTCAGCTCACAGCCGAACCGCCGCCCGCATCCCTCGCCCCATGCCACGCTCACCCCATGACCGACACCGCCGCGGTAGCCGTTCTGTCCGACATCCACGGAGTCGCCCCCGCGCTGGAAGCCGTACTCGCCGAGCCCGACGTGCGCGCGGCGCGCACCGTCGTCCTCACCGGCGACCTGCTGTCCGGGCCGCTCCCCCGCCAGACCCTCGACCTGCTGCACGGCCTCGGCGACCGCGCCGTATGGCTGGCCGGCAACGGTGAACGCGAGCTGGTCGCGAGCCACCACGACCACCGCGCCCCGGCCCCCGACGCGATCACGCCCTGGGCGGCCGGGCAGCTCGCCCCCGCCGACATCGCACACCTCGGCGCGCTCCCGGCGACCGTGACGCTGGACGTGCCGGGCCTCGGCCCGGTCCTCTTCTGCCACGCCACCCCGCGCGACGACACGGAGGTCGTACTCGCCGACTCCCGCCCCGAACGCTTCGCCGAGGTACTGGCCGGGGTGCCGGACGGCGTACGGACGGTGGTCTGCGGCCACACCCACATGCCGTTCGTCCGGATCACGCACGGGCGGCTGGTGGTCAACCCGGGGAGCGTCGGGATGCCGTACGGGCGGCCCGGCGCGCACTGGGCGCTGCTCGGCCCCGGCGGCGGCGCGGTCGCGCTGCGCCGCACCGAGTACGACCGGGACGCGGCGTGCGTCCGCATCGCACGGGAGTCCGGCTTTCCGGGCGCCGCCCGCTGGGCGGAGATGTACGTACGGCAGCCCCACACCGCCGAGGAAGCCCTGGCCGCGTTCGGGCCGCTGGACGGGCGGCAAGGGCCTGCGGCCACACCCTGAACCGGCAAGCGGCCCGGCCCCCGCAACGGGGACCGGGCCGTCGGGCCGTGGTGCGGGGTGTCAGCCGATCTGCGCCCCGTACGCCTGCAGGGCCTCGGTGACCGGCTGGAAGAAGGTCTCGCCGCCCGAGGAGCAGTCGCCGCTGCCGCCCGAGGTCAGGCCGAGGGCCTTGTCGCCCGCGAACAGCGCGCCGCCGCTGTCGCCGGGCTCGGCGCAGACGTCGGTCTGGATCAGTCCGTCGACCGTGCCTTCCTGGTAGTTGACGCTGGCGTTCAGGGCCTTGACGGTGCCGTCGTGGAGCTGGGTGGTGGAGCCGCTGCGCTGGACGCTCTGGCCGACGGTGGCCTCCGCGGCGCCGCTGATGTCCTGGCTGCTGCCGTTGTAGAGGTTGACCGCGCTGGGGTGCTCGGTGTCGGCGGTGTACTTCACCAGCGCGTAGTCGTTGCTGGGGAAGCTGGAGTCCTCGGTGGCGCCGATCTCGCCGCCGCCCTGGGAGTCCGACCAGCTCTGGACCGCGTTGCCGCAGTGGCCGGCGGTGAGGAAGTACGGCTGGCCGTCCTTGACGACGTTGAAGCCGAGCGAGCAGCGCGAGCCACCGCCCCAGATCGCGTCGCCGCCGGCGATGAAGGGCTTGAACTCCCCCTTGCTGCGGTTGAGCTGCACCTTACTGCCGAGGCTGTCGACGACCTTGGTGAGCTTCGCGAGCTTCGCGCCCTTGACCGTGCGGTCGGCGGTGACGACGACCTTGTTGCTCTTGGGGTCGACGCCCCAGGAGGTGCCGGGGATGGTGGCCTTGGTCTTCAGGGTCTGCCGGGCGCCGTTCAGCTGGGCGAGGGTGTGCTGGACGATTCTGGGCTCGGCGCCCTTGGCCCGTACGGTGTCGGCCGCGGCCTCGTCCACGACGTTGACGACCAGCTTCTTGGCCTTGGCGTCGTAGTACGAACCGGCCGTGCCGTCGGTGAGCTGCGCGGCGAGCTTGCCGGCCGCGGTGGATGTCAGCGAGAGCGGCTTCGAGGTGGGCGCGGGGCTGGCGTTGGCGCTGAGCGCGAAGGCGGCGCTGGCGGCGACGGCGAGGGCGCCCGCTCCGGCCAGTGCGGCGCGCCGCTTGGGTATGCGTCGGTGCTTCAACTCAAGACCTCCCGTGGGGGGAAGGGCCCGCCGGATCGTGGGGGAAGCTGCGGGCCCTGGGGGTGAGGGTCTGCGTCCGGAGTTCCGGACACGGACGTGCACGGACCGACGGTCGCGTCCATGCCAATGCGCGCCGCCGAGTATTCCCACCCGTCACAGGCGCGCACAAGACCGGGTTCCGGTCTTGCGTACGACGATTCACCGTTCGTCCACGGTTTCTGCACACCGATATCCGTGCATGCCCCTCCCCTGTCCGGTATAGAGCACACACGGTGAACAGCAGATGATCAGCGCGCAGTGACTCAGCGCGCAGTGACGCTGACGCTCCCGCGCTCCCCCACGCGTCACGCGGTCACCGCGTCACTTCGCGGTGCCGTCCCGCGGTGCCTCGTCCCGCGGCGCCCCCTCGACCTCGGGCACCTCCACCTCCGGAATCTCGACGCCCGGGACCTCCACCCCCGGCAGTTCGAGGCCGGGCAGCTCCTCCTCCGCCGCGTCCAGCGGGATCTTCTCGCGGCCCACGGCCTCCCTGGGCACGTCCTCCCGCGTCACGCGTTCGCTGCGCGGCTCTTCCGGGCGCGCGTCCTCGGGCTCCGGCGCCCGGCCGCCGTTCCCGCCCCGCGCCCGCTCGTACGCCTCCGTCTGCGCCTTGGCCTGGAGGCCGGAGCGCTCCAGGAAGCGGAGCAGTTCGACGGGGAAGGGCAGGACGAGCGTGGAATTCTTCTCCGCCGCGACCGCGACGACGGTCTGCAGCAGCCGCAGTTGCAGCGCGGCGGGCTGGTCGGACATCTGCTGGGCGGCCTCGGCCAGCTTCTTGGACGCCTGCAGCTCGGCGTCGGCGTTGATCACCCGGGCCCGCCGGTCGCGGGCCGCCTCCGCCTGCCGGGCCATCGACCGTTTCATGGTCTCCGGCAGCGAGACGTCCTTGATCTCCACCCGGTCGATCTGCACGCCCCAGCCCAGCGCGGGGCTGTCGATCATGACTTCCAGGCCCTGGTTGAGCTTCTCCCGGTTGGAGAGCAGATCGTCCAGGTCGCTCTTGCCGATGATCGAACGCAGCGAGGTCTGGGCCACCTGGGAGACGGCGAAGCGGTAGTCCTCGACGCGGATGACCGCGTCGGCGGCGTCCACGACCTTGAAGTAGACCACCGCGTCCACCCGGACCGTGACGTTGTCGCGGGTGATGCCCTCCTGGGCCGGCACCGGCATCGTGACGATCTGCATGTTGACCTTGCGCATCCGGTCGACGACCGGGACGATCATGGTGAATCCCGGTTCGCGTACGGATGAGGCCAGCCGCCCGAGCCGCAGCACCACACCGCGTTCGTACTGCTTGACCACGCGGGCCGCCGCCATGACGTACACCGCGCCCGCCGCGGCCAGCGCCACGCCGGTGGTGACCAGTTCCTCGACCATCACGGCCCCCTAGACAGAGCTGCCCAGCCGTCCGAGTCGCACGTAGTTACACGGTATGCCCGGTTGCCGGAGCGGTCGAGTCCCGGGCGGGCGCCGCACGTCAGCCGCACGCCGGCCGCACGTCAAAGGGCCCCCGCTCGCCGCGGCGAGCGGGGGCCTACTGCTGCTGGCTGCAGTCCAGTGGCGCAGTATTCCTCAGTACGTGCGGAGTGCCGAGAACACTCATCCGGCCATGGGGAAGGGCCGGGGCGTGCGTGCTCAGTACACGCTGACGCCGTAGGCGCTCAGCGCCTCGGTGACCGGCTGGAAGAACGTGGTGCCGCCGGAGGAGCAGTTGCCGCTGCCGCCGGAGGTCAGGCCGAGCGCCTTGGTGCCGGAGTACAGCGGGCCGCCGCTGTCGCCGGGCTCGGCGCAGACCGTGGTCTGGATCATGCCGTAGACGACGTCGCCGCCGCCGTAGTTGACGGTCGCGTTCAGGGCGGTGACGCGGCCGCTGTGGGTGCCGGTGGTGGAACCGCGGCGGGTGACGGTCTGACCGACGGACGGGGTGCCGGCGCTGGTGATGTCCTGGCCGCCGACGGTGCCCTCGTGCGAGACGGAGCCGGTGTACTTGATGATGCCGTAGTCGTTGCCGGGGAAGCTGGAGCCGGCGGTCGGGCCGATCAGCGCGCCGCTGCCGGTGGTCCATGACGAGCTGCCCTCGGTGCAGTGGCCTGCGGTGAGGGCGTAGTAGGTGCCGCTGCTGTTGCGGACGTTGAAGCCCAGGGAGCAGCGCGAGCCGGACGTGTAGATCGCGTCGCCGCCCGATATGTACTTCTCGAACTTCCCGGCCGTGCGCTCGAAGCTGAGGGCGCTGGCGTTCACGCCCGCCGCCTTCTTGATCTTCGCTATCTCGGCCTGGGAAACGGTCTTGTCGACCGTGACGACGACCTTGTTCGTCGCCTTGTCGACCCGCCATGCGGTACCGGCGACGTCGGCCGCGCGGACCGAGTCGTCGGCCGCGGACAGCTGCGTGGCACTGAACGTGGTGGCCGGTTGCACGTCGGCGCTGGCACTGGGTACGGCCACTGCGCCTGCGACGAGAAGGCCGGACGCCACGGCGATCAGCCGGGTGCGTCTGGTGACGCCGCTGCGGGGGGTGGTGCGCTCGTTCCTCACTTCTTCCTCCGAGGGGAATCGGGGGTCGCCTGTGGGCGGCCCGTGAGGCGCAGCCAGGCAGCACGGGTTCCGTTTTCCACGTGCCCCTGACAAGCGCTGAGACGGGAGTCTGGAGTGTCCGGGCGCGGTGCGCAAGAGGCTGTTTCCGGTCCGGGGCATGACGGATGGCCCCGGCAGCGCGGTTACCTGCTGCCGGGGCCGTCGTTCCGACCCCCTCGGTCGGATCTTCGACGTGCGGCCCGCCGATCCGGTTCCTGCGCGGCGGGGCCGGGCGCCTCATCCGCCGCTGAGCTGCCGTTCTCCGGCGCGCAGCGCGAACGGGAGGGTGTTGCCCGGCGGCGGGAACGGGCAGATGAAGTGGTCCGCGAAGGCGCAGGGCGGCAGCAGGGTGCGGTTGAGATCGACGGTGACGGTGCCGTCGGCGGCGGGCGCGGGCGGCCGCAGGAACCGGAATCGGTAGCTCTCGATGCCGCTGGTGGCGTCCGCGAGCACGGCCCACAGCGAGCCGTCGGGCTCCACCGCGGCCTGCAGGATGTGCTCCTCGCCGTCGACGGTGAAGGCGAGTTCGCCGCCGAGGCCGAGGCCCCGCTCCCGGCCGTCGGCGTTCGGCACCTGGACCGTGCGCCCCTGCTCGTACGGGCGGAACCGGCCGGTCAGCCGCCACCGCGCGTCGTACGGGAAGGCGTCGATCCCGGCGAAGGCGCGCAGCGCCTCGGAGTGCGGGTCGAAGACGCGGACGGCCCACAGGCCCTCGCGCCGCAGGACCACCAGCCGCCGGTCGCCGTGCGTGACGCGGGCCGTCTCCGGACCGCTGTCCGCACCGAGGCGCGCCTCGCCGTCGAGCGGTACGCCGTCCACCCGCAGCCCGTCCTCGGCTCCGGCGGTCAGAAGGACCGCGTCACCGTCCTCGGCCCACCGTCCCGGTACCCCCTCGATGCGGCCGCCGGGCCGGTCGGCGAGCCAGTACGTGCCGGTCAGCGCCAGGGGGCCGGTCGGTCCGGAGACGGTCCGCTCGCGCTCGGCGTGCCAGGCCCGCCAGTCCTTCTCTGCTTCCGTGCTCATGGTCATCAACCCTTCCATACCGGGCGCGCCGCGGGCCTCGGCAGTCCCAGGTGGGAGCGGAGCGTGCCGCCCTCGTACTCCGTACGGAACGCGCCGCGCTCCTGCAGCAGCGGTACGACCCGGTCCACGAACTCGTCCAGGCCGCCGGGGGTGAGATGCGGTACGAGGATGAAGCCGTCGGCCGCGCCGGCGGTCACGAAGGCGTCCATCTCGGCCGCGACCGTCTCCGGAGTGCCGATGAAGGACTGCCGGCCGGTCGCCTCGATGACGGTCTCGCGGAGGGACAGCCCCTTGGCCCCGGAGAGCGCGCGCCAGCGGTCGGCGATCTCCTGGGGGTCGCCGAGCCGGGTCCGCCCCTGGGTGAGCTTGGGATCGGGCTCGGGGTCGAAGTCGGGGAGCGGGCCGTCGGGGTCGAGGTGGGAGAGGTCCACGCCCCAGACCTGTCCCGCGGTGAGCAGCGCGTTCTGCGGAGAAACCTGCTGGCGGCGGATGTGGTGGGCCTTCTCCTGGGCCTCGGCCGCGGTGTCGCCGAGCACGAAGGTGACGCCCGGCATGATCTTCAGCGAGTCGTGCGTACGGCCGTGCGCGGCCAGCCGCCCCTTGACGTCGGCGGAGAAGGCGCGGCCCGCCTCCAGCGTGCCGTGCCGGGTGAAGATCACGTCGGCGGAGGAGGCGGCGAAGTCCCGGCCCGCCGGGGAGTCCCCGGCCTGGATGACGACGGGGTGGCCCTGCGGGCTGCGCGGCACGGTGAATTCGCCATGGATGTCGAAGTGCTGCCCACTGTGCGCGAATGGGCGGGGCGTCCCGTCCTCGGACCAGGAGTCCCACAACTCGCGTGCGGTGGCGACGAATTCGGCGGCCCGGGTGTAGCGGTCCGCGTGGTCCAGATAGCCGCCCCGCCGGAAATTCTCACCCGTGAACGCGTCGGAGGAGGTGACCACGTTCCAGGCGGCCCGGCCGTCGCTGAGGTGGTCCAGCGTGGCGAGCCTGCGGGCCAGTTCGTACGGCTCGTTGAAGGTCGCGTTGACGGTGGCGGCCAGGCCCAGCCGTTCGGTGACCGCGGCCAGCGCGTTCAGCACGGTGAGCGACTCGGGCCTGCCCACCACGTCCAGGTCGTGGATGCGGCCCTTGTGCTCGCGCAGCCGCAGCCCTTCGGCGAGGAAGAAGAAGTCGAACAGGCCGCGTTCGGCGGTGCGGGCCAGGTGCACGAAGGAAGCGAAGTCGATCTGGGACTGGGACCTGGGGTCCTGCCAGACCGTTGTGTTGTTCACACCCGGGAAGTGGGCGGCCAGGTGCAGCCGCTTGCGTGCAGGGGTACGGGAGGTGGTCATCAGGATGCCTCTCCGGTGCGGACGGCGGCGTAGCGGCTGACCGGGCGCTCCAGCCCGAGGTGGTCGCGCAGGGTGGCGCCCGGGTAGGAGCGGCGCAGCAGGCCGCGCCGGCGGAGTACGGGGACCGTGCCCTCGACGAGGTGGGCGAGATCGCGTTCGGGATCGGCGGGCCGGAGGTGGAAGCCGTCGGCCGCTTCGGTGGTGTGCCAGTCGGTGAGCAGCTCGGCGAGCCCGGCCGCGTCCCCCGGCGCCGACAGCTCGACCGGCAGCGAGGCCAGCACCCGCAGCCGGTCGGGAACCCGCCCCCACTCCTCTGCACGGGCGCGCAGTTCGGCACGGACCGTCGCCGCGGTGTCGGGGTCCTCCGCGCGGACCAGCGCGACGTCGGCGCGGGCCGCCGCGGTCTCCCGGGCCGCGTCCTCGGTGGCGTCGACGACGATGACGGGCCGGCCCTGCGGGGGCCGGGGAACGATGGAGGGACCGCGTACGGTGAACGGCTCGCCGGTGGACGAGGTGCCGCGGAAGTCGACGTAGTGCAGCTTGCCGCGGTCGATGAATCGGCCGGTCGCGGCGTCCCGGATCTCCGCGTCGTCCTCCCAGCTGTCCCACAGCCGCCCCGCCACGTCGGCCACGTCGGCGGCCTCCCGCCACAGCGCGTCGGCGGGCGCTGCCGGGCGGCGCCCGAAGAGCGCGGCCTCGGCCGGGGTGCGCGACACGTCGGCCCGCCAGCCGGCCCGGCCGCGGCTCACCCAGTCCAGGGTCTGCACGGCGGTGGCGACGTGGAACGGCTCGGTGTGGGTGGTGGTCACCGTCGGGACCAGGCCGATGTGTTCCGTGTGCGGCGCGACCCGGGCCAGTACGGCGAGGGCGTCCGGTCCCGGCCGGGCGAAGGTGTCGCCGAGCGTGACGAAGTCGAGGGCTCCGCGCTCGGCGAGCCGGGCGAGGCGTACGTAGTGCGCGGCGTCGAACGGGCCCGGCGCGTCAGGGGTGTCGAGGGCGACCGCGAGGTGCGGCAGCCGCTGGGATACGGACATGAGTGTGCCCCTTCCGTTGCGGCGGACAGGATCCGGTGTGGTCATCGCGCGGTCCTGGGCAGTCCGCGCGGGTTGATCTCCGACTTCCGCACGGCCTCGTTCTCCAGGCCCCAGCGGGCGAGCACCTTCTTGTAGGCGCCGTTGTCGATGACGTGCTGGAGCGCCGCGGCATAGGGCCCGACCAGCCCGTTGCCCTTCTTCGTGGTGGCGGCGATCTTGCCCTGCACCTGGTCGCCGCCGCCGGAGAAGGTGCCGACGATCTCGGTCTGTCCGGCGGTCGCGACGTGGTACGCGGAGGTCGGGTTGGGCCCGAAGTAGGCGTCGATGCGGCCGGACTGGAGGGCGAGGTAGTAGTCGGAGGTGTTCTGGTAGTACTTGATGTCGACCGGCTTGCGGCCCGCCTTCTCGTTCTCCTCGCTCCAGTCCACGAGGATCTTCTCCTGGTTGGTGCCGGAGCCGACGGCGATCTTCTTGCCCGCGACGTCCGCCGCGCCGCGCACCTTCCAGTGGCTGCCCTTGCGGGCCTCCATGGCCAGTTCGTCCAGCCGGTAGGTGGCGAAGTCGTACTTCTCCTTGCGTTCCTCGGTGACGGTGACGTTGGAGAGGACGCCGTCGAGCTTGCCGCTGTCCAGACCGACGAAGAGGTTCTCCCACGACAGCGCGTGGAAGCGGGGCGTGAGGCCCAGCGTGTCGGCGACGAGGGTGGCGAGGTCCCGTTCGACGCCGATCAGGGTGCGGTCGTCGGTGGCGTAGAAGCCCAGCGGCGGGTTGCTGCCGGTGCTCAGGCCGAACTGGAGGGTGCCGCGCTCGCGAACTTCGGCGGGCACCTGTGCGGCGATCTTCGGGTCCTTCCCGACGTGGATGCGATTCTGGTCCGGGCCGGTGTTGATCTTCAACTTGCTGTTGCCGCCGCCTCCGGGCGGGGCGTCCAGCGGCGCCGCCTCGCCCTTCCCGCAGGCGCTCAGCAGCAGCAATCCGGCGGTGAGCGCGAGGGCGGCGGTCAGGGCGCGGCGGCGGTTCACGGGCGTGCTCCTTCTGGTGCGTGGCATGTCAGAGGACCTTGGAGAGGAAGGCTTTGGTGCGCGCGTGGCGCGGCGCGTCGAGTACCTGGGAGGGCGGGCCCTGTTCGACGATGCGCCCCTCGTCCATGAAGACGACGGTGTCGGCGACCTCGCGGGCGAAGCCGATCTCGTGAGTGACGACGATCATCGTGGTGCCCTGGTGCGCGAGGTCCTTGATGACGTCGAGGACCTCGCCCACCAGCTCCGGGTCGAGCGCCGAGGTCGGCTCGTCGAAGAGCAGCAGCTTCGGTTCCAGGGCGAGGGCGCGGGCGATGGCCACCCGCTGCTGCTGGCCGCCGGAGAGCTGCTTGGGGTAGGCGTCGGCCTTGTCGGCGAGGCCGACGCGTTCGAGCAGCCGCCGCGCTGTGGCCTCGGCGTCCTTCCGGGACTTCTTCAGGGCCGAGACGGGTGCCTCGGTGATGTTCTCCCGCACGGTCAGATGCGGGAAGAGATGGAAGTTCTGGAAGACGAAGCCGATGTGTGTGCGCTGCTTGAGGATCTCGCGCTCGCGCAACTCGTACAGCTTGTTGCCGGAGCGCCGGTACCCGACCAGCGCGCCGTCCACACTGACCTGGCCGCTGTCCACCTTCTCCAGATGGTTGACGGTCCGCAGCAGTGTGGACTTGCCGGACCCGGACGGGCCGAGTACGACGGTGACCTCGCCGGTCCGGACAGTGAGGTCGATGCCGCGCAGCACCTCCACGGACCCGAAGCTCTTGGTCACGGACCTGATGTCGACCATCGCGGTCATCGCGTGGCCCCCTTTGCGAAGTGTCGTTCGATGTAGTGCTGGAGTACGGAGAGGGCGCCGGTGAGCAGGACGTACCAGACGGTGGCGACCATCAGCAGGGGCACGACCCGGCCGTTGCGGCCGTAGACGACCTGGACCTGGTAGAAGAGTTCGCCGATCGCCATGACGGAGACGATCGAGGTGCCCTTGAAGAGGGAGATGACCTCGTTGGCGGCGTTCGGCAGGATCGCGCGCATGGCCTGGGGCAGCACGATGCGCCGCAGTTGGCGCAGCCGGGGAATGCCGAGCGCGGCGGCGGCCGCGAGCTGGCCGCTGTCCACGGCGAGGACGCCGCCGCGCACGATCTCCGCCGCGTAGGCGGCCTGGTGCAGGGCGAGCCCGAGGACGGCCGCGCTCATGGCGCCGACCAGGTTGACCGTCTCGAAGGAGAGGAAGCCGGGGCCGAACGGGATGCCGATGTCGATCCGCTTGTAGAGGTAGGCGAGGTTGAACCAGAACAGCAGCTGGACGATGAGCGGGACCGCGCGGAACACCCAGATGTAGCCGGCCGCCACCGCCTTCAGGAACGGGCTGTCCGACAGCCGCATGAAGGCCAGTACCAGGCCGAGCAGAAAGCCCAGCGCGGTGCCGTAGAGGGTCAGTTGGAGGGTGGTGCCCACCGCGCGCAGGATCGTCTCCGTGGTGAAGAACTGCGCGAACACCCCCCACTCCCAGCCGGGGTTGGTGACCAGGCCGTGCACGAACTGGGCGAGCAGTACGGCGGTGAGGGCGATGGCCACCCAGCGCGCCGGGTGGCGTACCGGTACCACCTTCAGGGCAGGGGGGTCGGCGCTCTGCGGCGCGGCGCGCTCCGGGGCGTCGGCGGCGGGTGCGTCACTGGTCAGCGGCATGGGAGTCCTTGGTCGTGCGGGCGGCGAGAAAGGTGAGCAGGGTGCGCGCCGTGGCGTCGTTCTGGCGGAAGGAGGGGGCGTTGGTACCGGGGCGGGTGAAGGCCCCGGAGGCGCGCGCGTCGGTGTGCGGGCCGAGCGCGAAGCGGCGCGGATGGGCCCGGCCGGTACGGTCCAGGACCCGGCCGTCCGCGACGTCCACGCGCAGCAGTCCGCCGGGCGTGGCAGCGGCCCCGTCGGCGTACAGGCCGCGCAGCAGCGCGTCCCGGCTGTGTACGACGGAGGGTTCGGGGAGCCGGGCCTCGACCAGCGCGCGGGCGGTGACCTCGGCGCCGGGCAGGCTCGCACTGCGCGCCCGGAAGCGGCCGCTCTCCGCGTCAGCGGTGACCGAGACGTCGGCGCCGAGGAACTTCACGACGCCGGCCCGGGAGAGCGCGAGCAGCTGCCGCAGCCGGGGCCCGGGCGGCCCGGAGGCGAGGTAGCTGAAGAAGCCGTGCCACCACGGGCCGCGGTCGCCGATCCGGGTCAGCTGCCCGTAGACGGAGAGCAGCGCGAGGAAGACGGCCTGGTCGGGGCTGTATGCCGGGTCGTGGCGACGGTCCAGGTCGGCCTGGATGTATGCGCGCAGGCCGTCCTGGAGCGCCGCCTCGCTGCCGAAGCGCACGCCGTCCAGCGGGTGGTCGAGCGCTTCGAGGTCGAGGCGGTCGGCGGGATCGGGCACGGAGGCGGCGACCAGGGCCTGCAGGGCGGCGCTGCCGAAGTCGGTGGCCGCGTACTTCTCCTCGAAGTCGGTCCAGTGGACGGCCGTGCGCTCCGGGTGGGCGGTGAACAGCCGGTGGTAGTGGGCGAATCCCAGCTCCTTGGCGATCAGCGGCCACACGTCCCGGGTGAAGTCCGCACCGCCGGGCCGGGCGAGCAGCGCGTCCACCTCCGCCGGCCCGAAGAACCGCGGCAGCGGCGGCCGTTCGCCCGTCCAGCCGTACCCGATCTTGGAGTGGTACGGCACGCCGCGCCGCGACCCGGCGTACAGCACCGGCTCCTCGCCCGAGGGCAGATACGCGAGCTCCCCGTCGGGCCGGGTCAGGTAGCGGCCGCCACGGCCCTCGGTGAGCAGGATCATCAGGTCGACGAAGGCCAGGCCCATGCCCCGCACCAGTACCGGTTCGCCCGCCCGCAGCCCGGACAGATCGCTGTCGGCGGTGAAGTCCGGCGGCAGATACGTCAGTCCGCGCTCGGCGGCGAAGGCGGCCAGCGCCCGCTGTTCCGGCGGTGGTTCGGCGCCGAGGTGGCCGAGGGTGAGCACGACGAGGTCGGCGACGAGCGGGGCGGGGCGGCCCGCCAGCCAGACCTGCTGGCGGCCGTCGCGCGGGCCCGCGACGCGGACGGCGCGCTGCCGGTGCTCGTGCACGGCGACGCCCGGCGGCAGCTCCGCGACCGTCCGCGCGTACACCCACTCCAGGTAGCCGCTCTGCAGCCGGCGGCCGGCGAAGTCCCGCGGCCCGAGCGCACCGGCCGCGTCCGCCAGGCCGGGCGCCACGTCGACGGCGCCGTCCCTGACCTGCTGCGCCCAGCCGGCCAGCGTGGGCCCCGGGCGGACCGGCCCGGCCATCTCCACCGAGTCGTCGGTGAACATCGTGACGTCCTCGGCGGTGGAGTTCATCCACAGCAGCGGGGACTGGTCGTGCCGCCAGATCCGGCCGCCGCCGGGCGGGTGCGGGTCGACGAGGTGGATGTCCAGCTCCCGGTCGCCGTACAGCTCCGCGGCGTTGGCGGCGATCCGCTCCAGCAGTCCGGTCCCCCGCGGCCCGGCTCCCACGATCACCAGGGACGGCCTCATCGGGTGCGCTCCGCGCCGCGCCCGTAGTGCCGCTCGACGTAGTACTGGCCCACGCTGAGCAGCGAGGTGATCAGTACGTACCAGAGGGTGGCGACCAGCAGCAGCGGGATGACCTGGTAGGTGCGGTGGTAGACCAACTGGACGGAGTACAGCAGGTCCTGGACGGCGATGACGCTGACGATCGAGGTGCCCTTGAGGGTGCCGATCAGCATGTTCCCGGCGGGCGGCACGATCGAGCGCATCGCCTGCGGCAGCACGATCCGCAGACCGCGGCGCCACCGGCTCAGGCCGAGGGACTGCGCGGCCTCCAGCTGGCCGCGGTCGACGGAGAGGATGCCGCCGCGGACGACCTCGGCGGCGTACGCGGCCTCGTGCAGGGTGAGGCCGATGAGGGCGACGGTGAGCGGTCCGAGGAGGTTGACGGTCCTGACGCCGAGGATGTGCGGGTACAGCGCTCCGATGTTGAACCAGAACAGCAGCTGCACCAGGATCGGCATGGACCGGAACAGCCAGACGTAGCCCCACGCGACGCCTCTGAGCACGGGGTTGGCGGACAGCCGCATCGCGGCGAGCAGCGTGCCGAGCGCGAAGCCGAGCACCATGACCAGCGCGGTGAGCCAGAGCGTGAGGCCGAGGCCGCGCAGCACGGCGGTGGTGAGGAAGTACCCGGCGACCACGTCCCACTGGAACGCGTCGTTGCGGACGACGGAGGTGGCGGCGAGCGCGAGCAGCGCCAGGACGAGGGCGGCGGCGGCCCATTGGCCGGTGCGGCGGCGCGGGACGATGCGGGGCGCCTCGGCGGCGCCGGATCTCACGGGCGGCGGTGCCGGGGCAGGGGTGTCGAGGGTGCCGGAGGCCGGCTGTACGGAAGGCATGCGAAGGCTCCGTGGATGCAGAGATCGAACACGGGAGTTGAGCGCCTTCACACAGGCTCGAGAACCGGTCGCGCCCCTCAGCACGGCCGGTCCTTGAGGCTATGACGTGGGTACCGCGCGCTGTCAACCCTGTCCATACTCCGAGAATCGAATCTCAGAGGCAGTTGACGCAGAAACGGATGCCTGCTCCACTTGGCCGCATGTACTCATGGCAGCGGCTGGTCACACGCGACCACATCGACTTCGGTCGAGTGTGGTCGTCGTCCTGTTGAGCTGACCCCCTGCCCGCCCGCCGCCTCCTCCGGCCGGGCCGTTTCGCGGTTCTGATCCGTCTTCGCTGATCCCGCCGCGCCTTCACACACTTTTCCGCGCCTCCCCTCGGCGCACTTCTCCCGCTCTTCCCCTGTTCCTTCGGCCTGCTCGAAGAAGGGCGCAACGCCATGCGCTTCGGCGCCACGACAATGACGAACACTGACCTGACGGTGCGTCACACCACGGTCACCGACCCGCTCGCCCGCCCTCTGCTGGCGGATCTGACGCACGAATACAGCACCCGCTACCAAAAACCCGTGGACCTGGACCGGGAGTACCCACCGGAGGAATTCGCCCCGCCCGGCGGCGCGTTCCTCCTGCTCCTGGAGAGCGGCCGCCCGGTGGCCGGCGGCGCGTACCGCCGGTACGACGCCACCACCGCCGAACTCAAGCGCATCTGGACCGACTCGGCACACCGCCGCCGGGGCCTGGCCCGGCAGGTGCTGCGCGTCCTGGAGGCCGACGCGGCGAGCCGCGGATACGTGCGGCTGTATCTGACCACCGGGCCCCGGCAGCCGGAGGCCAAGGGCCTGTACCTGGCGGCCGGTTACCGCCCGCTCTTCGACCTGACGGCCGACCCGGAGTCGATCGGCCCGCTGCCGTTCGAGAAGGACCTCCCGGCCGCCCACCCCCTGGAGACCCGGAACCCATGAGCCCGAACGCCACCGGAGCCGCCGTACTGCTCGCCGCCGCGGCCCTCGCCCTGACCTCCTGCGCCGCGCCGAAGCAGACGGCGAACACGGCCGGCGCGGCCGAGGAGAAGATCCCCACCACCGATGTGGTCAAGGACGTCGCGCAGGACCCGGCCGCCGCGAAGCTGCTGCCGGAGGCCGTACGCGAGCGCGGCACGCTCACCCTCGCGACAAGCGTCGGCTCGCCGCCCGGCGCGGCCTATCTGCCGGACGGGAAGACCGTGGCCGGCCAGGACATCGACTTCGCCGACGCCACGGCGAAGGTCCTCGGGCTGCGCATCGACCGCGAGGTGGCGAGCTTCGAAGCGATCCTGCCCGCGCTCGGGAGCGGCAAGTACGACCTGGGGACCGGCAATTTCGGCGTCACGAAGGAGCGCCGGAAGACCGTCGACTTCGTCACGTACATCAACGACGGGCAGGGCTTCGCGGTCCGCGACGACAGCCCGCTGAAGAAGGTCACCGACCTGACGCAGCTGTGCGGCCGGACGGTGGCGACCTCGGCGGGCACGACCTTCGAAGCGACGCTGGAGGCGAACCGCGCGAAGTGCGCGCGGGCGGGCGAGCAGCCGTACGAGGTGAAGACCTACGCCGACCAGGGCGCGCTGTGGATCTCCCTTCAGCAGGGCCGCAGCGATGTCGTCATGAGCACCATCAACGGGCTGCGCTACGCGGTGCGGCAGCAGCAGGGGCTGCGCTTCCTCAACGAGTACCAGCGTCTCGACGTGGGTTTCGCCTTCAAGAAGGGCAGCGCGCTCACGCCTGCTTTCCGGGCCGCGGTGAACCGGCTGCAGAAGGACGGCACGTACGACCGCATCCTGAAGAAGTGGGGCACGAGCAGTTCGGCGATCGACGCCTCCCGGATCAACCCGCCGGCGAAGGGATGACGGCCATCGGCTGACCGGTCGGCGCGCATATGCCTTGGTCCCCTCCTTGCGGACCCATTCTTTCCGGTATGTTTCACTCTGTCCTGCCGGAGGGGGCCAAGGGGGCGCGCACCCCGTGTGACACCCTTCGCACAGTCAGTTCGCGGTCGTCGCCTCGAAGCTGACGCTGTGCCATCCTCATTGCACCAGATGTGTCACGAACCCCCCATGCGGCGGCTATCCACTTGGCACATCATCCGCGTCATGGCCGACCATAGAGGGGCGGACAGCACACCGCGGGAGAGAGGAGGCGTCCATGGGATCGGTGCGCAAGGCGAGTGCGTGGCTTGGCCTCGTCGACGACAACGATGACGAGCGTTACTACGACGACGACTACGCCGAGGGGTCCGAGGCCGAACAGACGGGCGGCAACTCCTGGGTGACCGACCCCCGCGTGCGGGTGGCCGACCAGACCGCGCAGCAGCAGGGCACCCGGATCGCCACGATCACGCCGGACGGCTTCCGGGACGCCCGCGGGATCGGCGAGCTCTTCCGGTCCGGTGTGCCGGTCATCGTGAACCTCACGGCCATGGAGTCCACCGACGCCAAGCGCGTCGTCGACTTCGCCGCGGGGCTGACCTTCGGGCTGCGCGGCTCCATCGAGCGCGTGGCGACCCGCGTTTTCCTTCTCACCCCGCCCGACTACCGGATCGTGAGCGGCGGCGAGGCCACGGGCCGCGGCCGCCAGGGCGGGTTCTTCAATCAGAGCTGAGGGTTCTCTTGCGGATCGGCCGAGGCCGGTCCGCAAGAGGACGCCGGCCGCTCAGCCCCGGAAGGCGTCGAGCCCCGTCAGCGCCTTGCCCAGCACCAGCTGGTGCATCTCCACGGTGCCCTCGTAGGTGAGCACCGATTCCAGGTTCGTCGCGTGCCGCATGACGGGGTACTCCAGCGAGATCCCGTTCGCGCCCAGGATCGTGCGCGACGTACGGCAGATCTCGATCGCCTCCCGCACATTGTTGAGCTTGCCGAAGCTGACCTGCTCCGGGCGGAGCTTCCCCGCGTCCAGCCGGCGCCCCAGGTGGTGCGCGAGCAGGACGCCCTTGTGCAGCTCGACCGCCATGTCGGCGAGCTTGCCCTGGGTGAGCTGGAAGCCGCCGATCGGCTTGCCGAACTGCTCGCGGGTCTTCGCGTACTCCAGCGCCGCGTCGAAGCTGGCGCGGGCCGCGCCCATCGCGCCCCAGACGATGCCGTACCGGGCGTGGCTGAGGCAGCTGAGCGGCCCGCGCAGCCCGGTGACCTCGGGGAGCACCGCGTCGGCGGGCAGCCGTACGTCGTCCAGGACCAGCTCGCTGGTGACCGAGGCGCGCAGCGACCACTTGTGCTTGATCTCGGGGGCGGAGAAGCCGGGGGCGTCGGTGGGCACGACGAAGCCGCGGACGCCGTCCTCCGTCTGCGCCCAGACGACCGCGACGCCGGCCACCGAGCCGTTGGTGATCCACATCTTGCGGCCGTTGAGCACCCAGTCCGTACCGTCGCGCTTGGCGTGGGTACGCATGTTCGCGGGATCGGAGCCGTGGTCGGGCTCGGTCAGGCCGAAGCAGCCGATGATCTCGCCGGCCGCCATCCCCGGCAGCCACTGCTGCTTCTGCTCCTCGGAGCCGAAGCGCCGGATGGCGTACATGGCGAGCGAGCCCTGTACGGAGACCAGCGAGCGGATGCCGGAGTCGGCGGCCTCCAGCTCCAGGCAGGCCAGGCCGTACTGGACGGCGGAGGCGCCCGCGCAGCCGTAGCCGGTGAGCGACATGCCGAGCGCGCCGATGGAGCCGAGCTCGCGGGCCAGCTCCCGGATGCCGGGCAGCTCGCCGTCCTCGTACCACTGGGCGATGTGCGGCAGCACGCGGTCGGCGGCCCACTGGCGGACCGTGTCGCGGACGGCCTTGTCCTCGTCGGTGAGCAGGTCGTCGATGCCCAGCGGGTCGGCCGGGTCGAAGGGCGGCAGGGTGGATGCGGACATGAGGATGTGCCTCCTGCGGCTGCGCGAAAAACTAGCAGTGGTAGTTATTGCTCACGGCAGACGTTACGACGCGCACGGGCGCGCCACAAGAGGGCCCGCGACCGGGCCGGCACAGGAAGAGAGGCGGCGCTCAGCGCCCGGAGGCCGCGGGGGCCGGCTCGGCATCGTGGCCCGGACCCGGCGCTTCCCCGTCGGCGCGCTCCGTCGCGTCGGCCACCCGCCGCGGCAGCCGCAGCGCGATCGCCGCACCGACCAGCAGCAGCACCGCGCTGGCCACGAGCGTGACGTGCAGACCGTGCACGAAGGACGCGCGGGCCGCCTCGCGCAGCGCGTGCCGCGCGTGCGCCCCGAGGCCGCCGGCCACCTGGTACGCCTCGCCGAGCGAGTGCCCGGCCGCGCGGCTCGCGCGGTGCGGCACACCGGCGACGCGGTGCAGGCCGGGCGCGTAGACGGCGTTCATGACGCTGCCGAGCACGGCCACGCCGATGCCCGCGCCGAGCTGGTAGGAGGTCTCGCCGATGGCCGCCGCTCCCCCGGACGCCTCGGCGGGCGCCTCGCTGAGCATCGACTCGTACGCGCCGAAGAGCGTGGACTGGAAGCCGAAGCCGAGCAGCACGAACCCGGCGGACAGCTGCCAAGGATGGTCCTCCGTGCCCAGCGCGGTCAGGCACAGCACCGCGACGGCGGTGAGCACGAAGCCCGCCGAGACCATCACCCGCGGGCCGAGCACCTGCAGCATCCGCGAGCCGGTGAGCCCGGCCGCCATCGCGGCGAAGACCAGTGGCAGCATCCGCAGCCCGGTCTCCAGGGGGCTCATGCCGAGCACGAGCTGGAGGTACTGCACGGCTATGAGCTGCAGTCCGACCAGGGCCAGCATCGCCAGCACGATGCAGCCGACGGACGTGCCGAAGGCCGGGCGGGCGAAGAGCCGCATGTCGATCAGGGGGTGTTCACGGCGTCGCTGCCGGTGCACGAAGAGGGCCAGCAGCACCACCCCGACCAGCATCGGACAGAGCGTCGTCCAGCCCACGACGTGCTCGCCGCTGCCGATCCGCTTCACGCCGAGCACCAGGCCGAGCACGCCGAGCGCCGCGATGACCGCGCCGAGGACGTCCCAGGGGCCGTTCCGCTCGCCCCGGGACTCCGGCAGCAGCCAGCGGCCGACCAGCAGCATCACGGCCATCATCGGGATGTTGATGAGGAAGACCGAGCCCCACCAGAAGTTCTCGACCAGGAAGCCGCCGAGCACCGGGCCGACGGCCGCGCCGACCGCGGCGACCGCGCTCCACACGCCGATGGCCACGGCCCGCTCGCGCCGGTCGGGGAAGACCTGGCGCAGGATCGACAGCGTCGCCGGCATGATCATCGCGCCGCCGACGCCCAGCAGGGCTCTGGCCACGATGAGGATCTGCGGGTTCGGCGCCAGGGCGGCGCCGGCCGAGGCGATCGCGAAGAGTCCGTAACCGAAGAGCAGTATCCGGCGTCTGCCGACTCTGTCGCCGAGCGTCCCGAAAAGGATCAGCAGGGACGCCGCGATGAGCGGATAGACGTCGACGATCCAGAGCAGTTCGACCGGACCCGGTCGCAGGTCCTCGGTCACGGCCGGCACGGCGACGTACAGAATCGTCGTGTCCAGGGCGACGAACAGCAGGCTGACGCAGAGCACGATCAGCACGGTCCAGCGGTTCGCGCCGCCGCCGCGATGCCGGGTGACACCAGTCGTCCGCTTCTTGCCGGACGTGGTCGTCCCGGACATGTACGCACCTCCTGTCGAGCACTCGCAGCCGCGCACGACGGCACGACGAACACCCCGGGGGAACCGGCGGCACGGGCGAGTTGTGAAGAAAGCCTACGCGAGTCGCCGGGCGGGACACATGGCTCACCTCACGATGAGACGCTCATCGCAAGGGCCGGTGGTTCCCATACCCACTGGACAGGGCACTGGCTACCATTCGCCGCCGACTCCTTCGGGGGACCCGTGCACCCCCTGGAACGGACCGGCGCGACCCCCCTGCTGCCACGGACCGGCGCACCCCCGGCGCCCGCTCCGATCCGGCCATCGTGCCGCCACGGCCCCCGGCCACCTGGATAATCGGATTGATGACCGATCTCGCTTTCTCCGCCACCGCGGATCCGGCCGCGGCAGGCAGAGGCGCCGGGGCCGCGCTGCGCCGTGCCGCGCCCGCCCTGGCGGCGTACGCGGCGATCCGTCTGCTGGGCCTCGTGGTCCTCGCCGCCTGGTCGGCAGCGGCCGGCAAGGACTGGCAGACGCTCCTTTCGGCCCGCTGGGACTCGCTCTGGTACACCCGCGTCGCCGAGCACGGCTACGGCTACGCCGTCCAGCTGCCCGGCGGCGAGGTGCACTCCAATCTCGCCTTCTTCCCGCTGCTGCCGTGGCTGGAGCGCGTTCTCTCGGCGCTGCTGCCGCTGTCGGCGGCCGGTGCCGGGCTGCTGGTGAGCGCGGCCGCCTCGGTGGCCGCCGCGTGGGCGCTGTACGCCACGGGCGAGCGGCTGCACGGCCCGCGGGCCGGGGTGACGCTGGCCGCGCTGTGGGCGGCGGTCCCGATAGGCATCGTGCAGTCGATGGCGTACTCGGAGGCGCTCTTCACCGCGCTCGCGGCCTGGGCGCTGTACGCCGTACTGACCGGCCGCTGGGTCTGGGCGGGCGTGCTGACGTCGCTGGCCGGGCTGACCCGGCCGGTGGGCGCAGCGGTCGTCGCGGCCGTGTGGGCCGCCGCGGCGCTCCACCTGTGGCGCGAGCGGTCCCGCGAGGGCCGGGTGGCCTGGCGGCAGCACGGCCGGCTGCTCGCCGGGGTGGCGCTCGCCCCGCTCGGCTGGTGCGGCTTCTTCCTGTGGGTGGCCGCCCGCGAGGGCAGCCTCACCGGCTACCTCGACGTCCAGGCGGGCTGGAACAACGGCTTCGACGGCGGCCTCGCCTTCGCCGCCTTCACCTGGCGGCTGCTGACGGGACCGGCGTGGCCCGCCGCGCTCGCGCTGATCGCGGGCGTCGCCGCGGTGCTCTGGCTGTACGCGCTCGGCGTGCGGCAGGGGCGGCCGGTGCCGCTGCTGGTCTACGGCGGCCTGGTGCTGGGGCTGGCGCTGACCGCCAAGGGCTACTTCGGGTCCAAGCCGCGGCTGATGCTGCCGGCGTACCCCCTGCTGCTCCCGCCGGCCGCCGCGCTGGCCCGGTGGCGCCCCCGGTACACCGCCGCGGTCCTCGGTGTCCTCGCGGCGGGCTCGGCGGTGTACGGCGCGATCTGGCTGAACGGCTCGGGCCCGCCGTGACCGCGGGCCGACCGGCTCCGGCCCCGCGCGCGGCCGGACCGGCGAACACATCGTGACGCCCCGGGAAATACACGATAAACGCGGCCGGAGAAATGCATTCAGCCTCTTGGACGCGCGTCCACACGGATGCCCCGCGGCCGAAAGAGCGATTTAGTGAATTCTCTTGGCAGGGCCCTGGCGAATGGCTTGTTTGAGACGCATTCCACATCACATCGTCATTACAAAGCGGACGGTTTGACCAAGCACCTACATCACACGCGGTAACGTCGATTGAGTGCGTACCGATGAGAAGCCCGACCAGAGGGAAGGGCGCCCGAGCGAGCGCGCCCGGCCGTATATGACACGAACACGCCACTGGCTGTTCGGCGGCACCGTGGCGGTCTATGCGGCGATCGTGCTCGGCGTGCTGACGACTTCCTGGCTGGTCACCCTCGACTGGCAGGTCATGCTGTTCCGGCCGTACAAGCAATGGCCGGACATCCACGCCTTCCTCGACTACTTCGTGGTGCTGGGCCAGCGCGGCCCCACCGCGGTCGCCGTGGGCGCATGGCTGGTCTGGCGCTGCTGGCGGCAGAAGAACCTCCACCCGATGCTGGTGCTGGGCGTCGCCCTGCTGATGCTCAACGTCACCGTGGGTGCCGCGAAGATCGGCATGGGCCGGCTCGGGCCGCACTACGCGACCGCCATCGGCACCAATGAGATGTGGCTCGGCGGCGATATATTTCCGTCGGGGCACACCGCGAACGCCGTGGTGACCTGGGGCGTCCTTTCGTATCTGGCGACCACGCCGCTGCGCCGCAGGATCCTTTCGGTGATCGCCGCGCTCGGCGCGCTCGGCGTCGGCATGACCACGGTGTACCTCGGTACCCACTGGGTCAGCGACGTGCTGCTGGGCTGGGCCGCCGGCCTCCTGGTGCTGCTCGCGCTCCCCTGGTGCGAGCCGGGCATGGCCTGGGCCGAGGCCCGGCTGATGGCGGCCCTGTGGCGGCTGCGTGACCGGCTCGGCGGCGCGGCACAGCCCCTCCCGGTACCGGCGAGCCCGGCGGGCGTCACCGCCGGCGTCTCCCGCCAGCGGGCGGTCGCCGAGGACGGCGTCCTGGTCCGCGAGCCGGCGGTGGCCGGCGGCCGGCAGGGCCGGTCCCCGGACACCTGGCCGCACCACCCCGCCCGCCCGCACACCACGCGCTCGGAGCGCACTCCGGTCACCCCCTCGGGCAGCCGAAGACCGCCGCACGCGGACCGCGCCCCGCGCACCGCACCGGTCACCACGACCGTCCGCGGCCGCTCGCAGGGCAGCTGACACGGCAGACGTGCGGGGACGGTACGCACACCCCCGCACAGCACGGCCCCGGCGGCTCCACTCACGGAGCCGCCGGGGCCGTCGTCGTACGGGAAGTACCGGGGGGACAGCGAAGCGCGGGCCGCTCAGCCCTTCCAGGACTTGCTCACGGTGCCGTCCTGCACCTCGAAGTTCAGCCGGCCCGCCATGTACTCCATGGTGATGATCGCGCCGGGCGGCAGTGACCTGACGGTGCTCCAGCCCCGCGCGCGGGCCTGTTCCTCGGCCTGCTGCTGCTCCAGACCGACATAGGTCTCGAGGTCGTCGTCCGGGTCTTTCGGAAGGTTCGGTACTGGCGCCATGGCGCCACCGTATGCCTCTCCCGCGGTGCACGGAAGGGCCTTCCTGACACACCGGAGTGTTCCCGGGGTCCGGCATTGGTCACACTTCTGTCACAGCCCGTCGAGGCCGGTTTAGCGCCACTTCCGTCACCCGAACGAGCCGCCCCGGTATCACTTCGGCAACGGAAAAAACCGGCCCGATTTCCCCCTCATCGGTTTCCTCGAACCCACCCGCGCAACTCCCGTCGCGCCTCGGAAATCAATCGCCCGGCGACGTCGCATTCCCCTTACCCGATACGCAATATCGGGCGTCCCGTAATCCGCCGACGACACACACACCGCTCACATTTCCCGCACATCCAGCCGGGGGCCCGGACAGGCCGACGCCCCCTCGCGCGAAGGCCGTTGGGGCGCGCATCATGAAGCGAGCTCCAGTACGTCCTGCCGTCGGGGCGCACCCTCGGTCACGCCCTGGTTTGCCCGGTCGACGAACGAGGTGGCGCGGATGGGAACAGTGGTACAGAAGGCGAGCGCCGGCCCCGTCGCGGCCCGCCGTCCCGGCAAGGTCGTGGTGGACTGGCTGACGACGACGGACCACAAGAAGATCGGCCATCTCTACCTGGTCACGTCGTTCGGCTTCTTCCTCTTCGGCGGGGTGCTGGCGCTGGTGTTACGCGCCGAGCTGGCCCGGCCCGGGTTACAGCTGATCACCAACGAGGAGTACAACCAGGCGTTCACGCTGCACGGCACGATCATGCTGCTGCTGTTCGCCACCCCGGCCTTCGCGGGCTTCGCCAACGAGATCATGCCGCTCCAGATCGGCGCGCCCGACGTGGCCTTCCCCCGGCTGAACATGCTCTCGTACTGGTTCTTCCTCTTCGGCGGGCTGATCGTGGTGGGCTCGCTGCTCACCTCTTCCGGCGGCGCGTCCTTCGGCTGGACCGCGTACGCACCGCTGAACTCCATGGTCCGCTCCCCCGGTATCGGGCACGACATGTGGATCATGGGGCTGGCGCTGTCCGGCTTCGGCACGATCCTGGGCGCGGTGAACTTCCTGACCACGATCATCGGGATGCGGGCGCCGGGCATGACGATGTTCCGGATGCCGATCTTCACCTGGAACGTGCTCTTCACCTCGATCCTCGTCCTGGTCGCCTTCCCCGTGCTCGCGGCGTCGCTGCTGGTGCTGGAGGCGGACCGGCGGTTCGGCTCGGTGGTCTTCGACGCGGAGTGGGGCGGAGCGCTGCTGTGGCAGCACCTCTTCTGGTTCTTCGGCCACCCGGAGGTCTACATCATCGCGCTGCCGTTCTTCGGCATCGTCACCGAGATCATCCCGGTCTTCTCCCGCAAGCCGATCTTCGGGTACACCATGCTGATCGCGGCGACGATGGTGATCACCGCCCTGTCGCTGATGGTCTGGGCGCACCACATGTTCGCCACCGGGGCCGTGCTGCTGCCGTTCTTCTCGTTCATGTCCTTCCTGATCGCGGTGCCGACGGGCGTGAAGTTCTTCAACTGGATCGGCACGATGTGGCACGGCTCGCTGTCCTTCGAGACACCGATGCTGTGGTCGGTCGGCTTCCTGGTGAGCTTCCTGTTCGGCGGCCTGACGGGAGTGATCCTGGCGTCGCCGCCGCTGGACTTCCACGTGACCGACACTTACTTCGTGGTGGCCCACTTCCACTACGTCGTCTTCGGCACGGTGGTCTTCGCGACGTTCGCGGGCTTCTACTTCTGGTGGCCCAAGTTCACCGGCAAGCTGCTCGACGAGCGGCTGGGGAAGATCCACTTCTGGACGCTCTTCGTCGGCTTCCACGCCACCTTCCTCGTCCAGCACTGGCTGGCCGTGGAGGGGATGCCGCGCCGGTACGCCGACTACCTCGCGGCCGACGGCTTCACGGCGCTCAACACCGTCTCCTCCATCGGTGCCTTCCTGCTGGGCGCCTCCACCCTGCCGTTCCTCTACAACGTCTGGAAGACGGCCAAGTACGCGCCGAAGGTCGACGTGGACGACCCGTGGGGCTTCGGCCGCTCCCTGGAGTGGGCCACTTCCTCGCCGCCGCCGCGGCACAACTTCCTCACCATGCCGAAGATCCGTTCCGAGTCCCCGGCCTTCGACCTGCACCATCCGGCGACGGCCCGCAGCGAACTGACGGAGGAGGACGCGCGGCTCAGGCCGACGCCCGGGACAAGCGGTCCCTGATCTCCCGTATCCGCTCCAGGAGTTCGGGCGGCTCGCGGACCTCGAAGTCGAAGCCGGTCATCATCAGGAACACGACCAGCGCGTCCGGGTTCGCCGCGCCGGCCCGCAGCAGGCAGCTGCGGCCGTCCACCGCCTCCAGCGTCCCGGCCATGGGCGAGACGCGCTGCGCGGCCTCCTCCAGCGGCACGTGCAGCAGCACGGTCGCGGACACCGCGTACACGGCGCTGGAGACGCCCTCGGAGACATAGGCCGCCAGGTCCTCGGCGGGCGGCGTACGGGGCGCCACGCGCGGCCCGTGCGGCGGGGTGGGGGTGATCCGGTCGGCGCGGAAGGTGCGCCAGTCCTCGCGTCCGGTGTCCCAGGCGACGAGGTACCAGCGGCGCTGGGCGCTGACCAGGCGGTGCGGCTCGACGGTGCGGCGGCTGACCGTGCCGTCGTGCGACGCGTACTCGAAGCGCAGCTGCTGACTGTCCCGGCAGGCGGCGGCCAGTTCGGTGAGCACGGCGGCGTCCACGCGCGGCCCCGCGCCGTTCACCAGGGGAACGGTGAAGGTGTTCAGGGTGGAGACGCGGCGCCGCAGCCGGGCCGGGAGCACCTGCTCCAGCTTGGCGAGCGCGCGGACGGAGGTCTCCTCGATGCCCGCGACGCCGCCGGCCGCCGCGGTGCGCAGACCGATGGCGACCGCCACGGCCTCGTCGTCGTCCAGCAGCAGCGGCGGGAGCTCGGCGCCCGCACCCAGTTGATAGCCCCCGGCGGTGCCGGGGGCCGAGTGCACGGGATAGCCGAGCTCCCGCAGCCGTTCGATGTCGCGCCGTACCGTACGCGGCGTCACGCCCAGCCGGTCGGCAAGGTCGGCGCCGGACCATTCACGGTGGGCCTGCAGCAGTGAGAGCAGGCGGAGCAGGCGTGCCGAGGTCTCCAACATGTGCCGGATTCTGGCAGCAGTTGCGGACAACGGTGGTCCGGAACGGCGGCTCCGCCCGCGCCGCCGTCATCGGTTCAGGCGCGCCGCTACCAGCGGTACCACCGCGCCCGGCCGCCTCCCGTGCCGGTGGAACGGAACAGGAAGCCCAGCAGCCATACGACGAGCACCGCCACCGCGATCCACCACAACGCCTTGAGAGCGAAACCGGCACCGAAGAGGATCAGCGCGAGCAGCAGGACCAACAGGACAGGAACCATGATGTGCACCTCCGCCACCCGGGTGCCCCATTTGTCATGGGTCAATCAGGGATGTCTGAGGCCGGGGGACGCGGGGGCGTCCCCCGGTGGTTCAGGACGGTTCCTGCGGTCCCACGACCTTGACCGACAGGTCGTTGTCGACCGTGAAGTACGGGCCGACGCGGACCTGTGCGCCGGGCGCGGCGATCGGCATCGCGGGGTAGGTGAAGATCTGCTTCTTGTCCGGCACGTCGTCCAGGATGCGGGAGATGCGCACCGGCTCGGCGACCTCGCCGGTCCGCACCCACAGGTCCCACCGCTCGGTGCCCGCCCGCCACTGCTCGGCCAGCGGGCCGTGCGGCAGGACGAAGGCGAAGTCCGGCCCGTCGCCGTGCAGCGGGATCGTGACCGTGTGCCCGTCCCGCCGGGCGCGCGCCTCGGCGGCGGCGCCGGGCTCCAGCGCGGCGCCGTAGAGCCGCCCCTGGACGGTGATGCCGTCGGGCGCCACGGTGATCTCGCCGGACTCCGCGTGCGGGCCGCGCAGCCAGCTGCGCAGCGCGAGATTGCCGTACTTGGTGGCGTACGGGATCCGGACGCCGAGCCGGCCGATGGCGGCCAGCGGGCGCCGGTCCACCAGTGACCGCAGGTCGTTCAGGCCGGGCAGCAGGCGCTGCGGGTCCCCGGCGTCCCCGAGGTCGGCGTAGACGTTCCAGCGGCCCTCGGCCAGCGCGACCGTACTGGGCAGCACGGCCCGCAGCCGGCCCGCGCCGTTCGGCCCGAGCGGCAGCCGGATCTCGTCGGCCGGCGGCTCGCCGCCGCGCAGCCGGAGCACCAGTGCCGCGCTCCAGACCGTGCCGGTGTCCTCGCCGGCCGTGCCGGGAACGGCGATGTCGAAGGTCAGGCCGCCCGCGGAGTCCGCGATGCAGTCGGCGCGCAGGGCAATCCGCTGCGGCGGCCGGGTGCCGGTGGCGGGCAGTTGCGTCGACGCGCTCATGCCGTCCGCACTCCTCTCACTGCGGCGCGCGCCGCGTCCTTGGTGGCGTAGGCGCCGCTCAGCAAAGCTCCTCTGGTGCGGTGGACCGTGGCGCGCAGTCCGCCCCGCCCGCCGCCGGTGGTGGTGGTCAGGTCGCCGAAGAGCGCTTCGTACCGTCCCGCGATCCGTCCGGGATCGAAGCGGGCGGAGGACACCAGGGCGGCCCGACCCATGCGCTGCCGCCGCTCATCGTCGTTGATCAGCTCCAGCAGCGCGCCCGCGATGGCGTCCTTCTTGCCGACCGGTACCAGCCGGCCGTCCACGCCGTCGTCGATGATTTCGCCGGGACCGAGCGGGCAGTTGGTGGAGACCACCGGCAGCCCGCACCGCATCGCCTCCACAATCGTCATCCCGAAGGACTCCAGCCGGGAAGTGACGGCCGCGATGGAACCCTTGGCCCACTCCGGGTCCAACGGGCTCGCCGGGCCCATCAGATAGACGTGGTTGTACAGGCCCAGCTCGTCGATCAGGGCGCGCAGCGCGGCCTTCTCGGCGCCGCCGCCGTAGATCCGCAGCCGCCAGTCCGGACGCTGCTCGACGACCGTGGCGAAGGCCCGGATCAGCAGGTCGTACCGTTTCACCTTGTCCAGCCGACCGGCCGCGACGACCCATTTTCCGGTGCCGTCGGCGGGCTGGATACCGGGCTCGGGCACGCTGTTGGGGACCGCTTCGATGCGTACGCCGGGCAGCCGCAGCCGCTTGCGGTAGGAGCGGGCGTCCGCCTCGGTCACCGTGGTCACCGCGTCCAGCCGCGGGTAGACCGCGCGCAGCCGCCGGACCAGCGCCCTGCCGTGCGAATCGAGGGTGAGGTGCTCCTGTCCCACGCGTGCCACACCCCGGCGGGCCTGCCGGGCGATGTGGACGTTCAGCCCGGGCCGGGTCCCCACCACGACGTCGGCCTCCAGGGACCGCAGATGAGCCGCGATCCGCCGGTCGGTGAGCGCACTGTACTGCCGGAAGCGGCCCTCGGCCCGCGGGAAGACCCGGGCCTCGTTCAGGAAGGCGGGGTCCTCCCCGTCGTAGTCGGGGCTGTTCTTGCGGAGGTCCACCAGATGCCGCAGCCTGACTCGCGCCCCGGGCTCGAACACCGGTACGTCACGGTGGCGGAAGACGGACACGATCTCGACGTCGTGCTGCTCGGACAGCGTGTCGGCGAGGTTGTACGTCGTCCGGATCGTGCCGCCGATGCCGTATGCGTTGTGAATCAGGAATGAGATATGCATCCGTCCCCGTATCCCATGGTTTTCGCGCGAACGTGGCCTGCCGTCCGCCTACCAAACGGTTAGACCGCCATTGGAGGTTTCGGGTTGGGTGCTTTCGCTATTTTGTTCCGGAAACGTGAGCAAATCGGTAGCCGCGATCGGGAACCTCGGGCCACCGATCCGCATCACGGATGAGTACGGAGGCCCTGTCCGTCCGCCGCGGGTACCCCGGCCCGCAGGCCGTAACGCCGCGCGCAGGCCGGCCAGGCACCCCAGCCCTGCTCGTCCACCACCCGCTCGGCGACCTTGATCTGCTCCTCCCGAGTGGCCAGATCCGGCCGCGGCGCGAAGGCCAGCCCGCCGGCCGACTCCCACGTCGACTGCGTGAACTGCAGCCCGCCGTACATGCCGTTGCCGGTACGCGCATTCCAGTCACCGCCGCTCTCGCACTGGGCCATGCAGCCCCACGGCCAGTCGTCGCCGGAGCAGTCCGCCGCGCCGAGGACGGTTCGCGTCACCGTGCCCAGCGCCCCCGCCAGCCCGCCGCCGGACCGGGGCTCCCGGTCGGCGGCCGCGCCCACTCCCGCGCTCCCCGCCAGCAGGGCCGCCAGGACCGCGAGCGTGAGCGCGGGCCTGCGGGTGGCACGGACAACGGTGCGCGCGCGGCGCTCCGTACGGGGCGGCCGCGGACGGGCCGCCGCACCAAGACGCGGGAAGAACTCCGACAGTTCGAGCACCGCCGCAGGCTAGCGGCGGTCCGCCGGACCGGACGCGCGGCACGCGCCCGAAGGACCGTGCCCCACCCGGTCGGGTGACCGGGCGGGGCACGCCGCCACCGCGGGTCCGCGGGAACGGGGGACGCGCGGACCCTGGCGGCCGGGGGTCAGACCGTGAGGCGCTGGCCGGGCTTGATCATGTGCGGATCGCCGCCGATGACGGACTTGTTGGCGGCGTACAGCGTCCGCCAGGACACGCCCTTGGCCGCGGCGATGGAGCCGAGCGTGTCGCCGCTGCGCACCTTGTACGAGCCGCCCTTGCCGCCCCGGGCGCTGCCGCGGTCGGCGTGGCTGCTGCGCACCGCGCGGTCCTCGCTCTTCCGGGACGCCGAGACCTCGCCGCCGCCGACCGCCGGCGCGCCGCCGGAGGCGTTCGCCCGGACCGAGCAGACCGGCCAGGCACCCCACCCCTGGACCTTCTGCACCTTGGTCGCGACCGCGATCTGCGCGTCGCGCCCCGCCTGGTGCGCGCTCGGCGCGTACTTGTGGCCGCCGAACGCCCGCCAGGTGGAGGCGGAGAACTGCAGTCCGCCGTAGTAGCCGTTGCCGGTGCTGATGTGCCAGTTCCCACCGCTTTCGCAGGCCGCGATGCGGTCCCAGACCCCGCCGTCCGCGGCGCGCGCCTCGGAGGCGGTGGCGGCCAGCAGTGCGAGCGGTGCGACCAGCGCCGCCCCGGCCAGGGCAGCGGTTTCACGACGCATGAAGCCCTTCGGAAAAGGCATGGATTTCCCTCTCGGAGAACCCGGGTCCTCCCCCGGGCGGCGCGCGCCGGGCGGGTGTCCCGCCCGTGCGCCGCTCCGCCCCGCCCGCCGCGGGTCCTGCGCCGCGCCGCTCCGCGCGTCTCCTCGTGGGGCGCGGCGCTGCGCTGGTACGTACTGCCGTGCTGCGGTACTGCCGTGCTGCCGGTTACGGACGGCGGGCGTCCCCGGGCGGTGCTCGGTGCACACGGCCGCTGAATGTAGGAACCCCGGGGGCCCGGCATCAACCAATCCACTGTCGCGGCAGGCCAGTCGGGCGTTACTAGAGGTACCGACGAGTTCCGGTCACCCTCTAGATTCCGCGATATCAGTATTTATCGGTCCGACGATCTCCGGGCCTGTGAGCCACCTCACCAGAATCCGAAACGTGGCTCGCACACGCGGTGGCGGGGAGTGACGGCTTCCGCGGCGGCGTTCACGGTGTGCGCCGATCGGTTCGATTACGTTCGCGCCCGCGCGTGACTCCTGCCACAGATCGCCCGTTGTCTTTTTACACGCCGGGATCCGCCCGGCTGCCGCACACAGATCGAGGAGTCAGCCGTGCCCCGCATGCTCGACGTCAGTTCCGACGTCCGCGCCGAGATCGGCGACGAGGAGGCCGACCGCCTGCTGGCCGGTGACAACGCCCCCGGCGCTTACGACTGCACCTCCTGCCGCACCCCGGGCGACAGCGAACAGGAGCGCACCAGCACCGTTCTGTTCATCGGCGAGGAGACCGCTGTGCTGGCGTTCGCCCACGCCACATGCATCCCCTCCCAGGTCGTCACGGTGGCCGAGGAGCAGCTCAAGGGCGCCGTCCGCTCCATCACCGGCGAGGCCCCCGCCGAGACCCCGGCGGGCCCGCCCGCGCCGCGCTCCGGCGGGCCGACGCCGGCCCCGCGCCAGGCGACCCTCGGTGTGACCTGCGGCCTGGTCCTGGTCGAGGGCGATCTGCGGCCCGCGCTCGTGGTGGAGCCGAGCGGCCCGATCGCCCGCCCCGGCTCGGTCGGCCTCGACGACGACTTCCTGCCGCTGCTGCGGGAGCAGGGCTTCCACCCGGTCGAGGACGTGGCCGTGCTGCCGGCCGGCGGGACGGGCTGGTCCGTGCTGCTCGCCATGGGCCAGCTGCACGCCGTGCTCCAGGACAGCGCCGAGAGCGGCGGTCAGAACGCCTGGTGGAAGGCCCACCAGCCGCTCCCGGTCTCGGACGGCTGGCGCGCCGCGGTCAACAAGTCCCGGACGGTGGTGGTGTACGCGGCGCCGCACGGCTCGATCGGCCAGCAGCCGCGCGAGGACCTGATGCGCGAGGCGCTGGAGAAGGCCGCTGCGCGCGGGCAGCTGGTCGCCATGAGCATGCCGCTGGCCGGCACCTGAGCCGTCGTCCGGCGGGCCCGCGGGCGGCCGTTCCCCACAGGGGGGCGGCCGCCCGTCCGCGTACGGATGTCCGAGGCGTCACCGCGCAGCCGGCGCGGCCCCTGCGGCTGCGGGCCTCCGGACCCCGCGGAAGTACGCGTATGCCCGCGATCAACCGATTCGCCACCAAAGGCCGCATCCCGCGGGGCCTCGGGTCGTTGGCACAGACGTGCACCCATACGACCCGTCTCCCCGCGCCCCGTTCCACTCCATCCCCGGCATGCGCCCGTCGTACGAGCCCGCCGCGCACCACACCGAGCGTGGTTCGGCCACGCCGATCTACGACGCGCTCTACGCCGAGTACCGCCGCTCCTTCCGGGCCCTGCCCGGAGACCGTACGGGCGAGGACGAGCTGAGTCCGGAGGTGCTGCGGCGGATCTGGCGGCGCACCACGCCCGCGACGACCGGCCGCCGCGAGGTGCCGCTGCCCCCGCAGCACGCCCGGGGCCACGCCCCCGCCGCGCTGCCTCCGGCGCCGCGCGACAACCGCCCGTACCGCCACTGAGCGCGCGAAAGGGCCCGCCCGCACCGCATCGGTGCGAGCGGGCCCGTCCCGCCGTTACTGCTGCTTACTTCTTGCGGCCGCGCTTCTCGCGCACCCGCACCGAAATGTGGATCGGCGTTCCGTCGAAGCCGAACTCCTCGCGCAGCCGGCGCTCGACGAAGCGGCGGTAGCCGGCCTCCAGGAAGCCGGAGGCGAAGAGCACGAAGCGCGGCGGCTTGGTGCCGGCCTGCGTGCCGAAGAGGATCCGCGGCTGCTTGCCGCCCCGGACCGGGTGCGGGTGGGAGGCCACGATCTCGCCGAGGAAGGCGTTCAGGCGGCCGGTCGGCACCCGGGTCTCCCAGCCGGCGAGCGCGGTCTCGATCGCCGGGACGAGCTTCTCCATGTGCCGTCCGGTACGCGCCGAGACGTTGACCCGCATCGCCCACGGGATCTGCACGAGGTCGCGCTCGATCTCCCGCTCCAGGTAGAAGCGGCGCTCCTCGTCCAGCTGGTCCCACTTGTTGTACGCGATGACCAGCGCGCGGCCCGCCTCGACGGCCATGGTGATGATCCGCTGGTCCTGCACGCTGATCGACTCGCTCGCGTCGATCAGGACGACCGCGACCTCGGCCTTCTCCACGGCGGCCGCCGTGCGGAGCGAGGCGTAGTAGTCGGCGCCCTCCTGGAGGTGGACGCGCTTGCGGATGCCCGCGGTGTCCACGAACTTCCAGGTCTTGCCGCCCAGCTCGATCAGCTCGTCGACCGGGTCGCGGGTGGTGCCGGCCATCTCGTTGACGACCACCCGCTCCTCGCCCGCGACCTTGTTCAGCAGGGAGGACTTGCCGACGTTGGGGCGGCCGATGAGCGCGATGCGGCGCGGGCCGCCCATCGCGGAGCCGAAGGTCTGCTGCGGCGCCTCGGGCAGCGCGTCCAGCGCGGCGTCCAGCAGGTCACCGGTGCCGCGGCCGTGCAGGGCCGAGACCGGGTACGGCTCGCCCAGGCCGAGCGACCACAGCATGGCCGCGTCCGCCTCGCCGGAGGGGCCGTCGACCTTGTTGGCGCACAGCACGACCGGCTTGCCGGCCCTGCGCAGCAGCTTCACGACGGCCTCGTCGGTGTCGGTCGCGCCGACCTTGGCGTCCACGACGAAGACCACGGCGTCCGCGGCCTCGATCGCGAACTCCGCCTGGGCCGCGACGGACGCGTCGATGCCGAGCACGTCCTGCTCCCAGCCGCCGGTGTCGACGACCTTGAAGCGGCGGCCGTTCCAGTCCGCCTCGTAGGTGACGCGGTCGCGGGTGACGCCCGGCTTGTCCTCGACCACGGCCTCGCGGCGGCCGATGAAGCGGTTCACGAGAGTCGACTTGCCGACATTCGGGCGGCCGACGACGGCGAGGACGGGCAGCGGGCCGTGACCGGCCGCCGCGATGTCGCCCTCGACCTCGGCCAGGTCGAAGCCCTCCTGCGCGGCGAGCTCCATGAACTCCGCGTACTCGGCGTCGCCCAGCGCGCCGTGCTCGACGTGCTCGTCGCCGGTGGGGATCTGGTCGTTCATGAAGTCCGTTCCTCGTTCTGCGTGGTCGATGGGCCGCACCGGCCGCCTGCGCGGCTCTCGGGCGACCGGTTGGTGCGGCTCAGCGGCCGGTCAGGCGCCTGGCCTCGGTCAGGTGGGCGGTCAGCCGCTCCTGGATGCGTACGGTCGCCTCGTCCAGCGCCTTCCGCGTCCGCCGCCCCGACCCGTCCCCGGCCTGGAAGGCATCGCCGAAGACGACATCGACACGGCCGCGCAGCGGCGGCAGCGCCGGTATCGCCCGGCCCGCCCGCTCCGCGCTGCCGAGCACCGCGACCGGCACGATCGGCGCCCCCGAGCGTACGGCGAAATACGCCAGCCCGGCACGGAGCGACGCGAAGTCGCCCTCGCCGCGGGTGCCCTCCGGGAAGATCCCGAGGACGCCACCGCGCTTCAGGACGCCCAGCGCGTCCGTGATCGCGGTCCGGTCGGCGCCCGTCCGGTCGACCTTCAGCTGCCCGATGCCGCGCAGGAAGGGATCCAGCGGCCCGGCGAAGGCTTCCTTCTTGACCAGGAAGTGCACCGGCCGGGGCGCGGTGCCGATGATCATGGGGCCGTCGATGTTGTGGGCGTGGTTGCCCGCGAGGATCACCGGGCCCGCCGCCGGCACCCGCCAGGAGCCCAGCACCCGCGGCCGCCACAGCCCGTACATCAGGCCGATGCCGATCCGCCGCCCGATCGCGGCACCGCCGGCGCTCGGCAGCCGGTCGGAGTCGGTCACGCGGCGCTCTTCTCCGCGATCTTCGCCTCGATGAGGGTGACCACGCACTCGATGACCTGCTCCAGGGTCAGGTCCGTGGTGTCGACCTCGACCGCGTCGTCGGCCTTGGCCAGCGGCGAGGTCTTGCGGGAGGAGTCGGCGGCGTCGCGCTTGATCAGTGCCTCGCGGGTGGCGGCCAGGTCGGTGGCCTCCTTGCCCTTGAGCTCACCGCTGCGCCGGGCGGCACGCGCCTCGGGCGAGGCGGTGAGGAAGATCTTCAGGTCGGCGTCGGGCAGGACGGTCGTACCGATGTCCCGGCCCTCGACGACGATGCCGCGCTCGGCGGACCCGGCGATGGTCCGCTGCAGGTCCGTGATCAGGCTGCGCACCTCGGGGACGGCGCTGACGGCGCTGACCGCGGAGGTGACCTCCTTCGTACGGATCGGGCCCGCGGCGTCCTGGCCGTCGACGGTGATCGTCGGCGCCGACGGGTCGGTGCCGGAGACGATCACGGGCTTGGCGGCGGCCGTGGCGATGGCGGTCGGGTCCTGGATGTCGACGCCGTTGGACAGCATCCACCAGGTGATCGCGCGGTACTGGGCACCGGTGTCCAGGTAGTTCAGCGCCAGCTTGGCGGCGACCGCCTTGGACGTGCTGGACTTGCCCGTGCCGGAGGGGCCGTCGATGGCGACAATCACTGCTGCCGGGGCGGTCCGGGCGGCGGTTTCCACGGTGACGAACACCTTTCCTTGTGCACGGGGCGGGGATCCTGCGGCCGAATGTGGCCTCGGACAAGGTTACCGGGTACACGCAGACACGTTTTCCCCCCAGGGGAGTGGGGGGTTTGTGACGCTTGCCGCGGGTGCCCGTGACGCTTCCCGCGGCCCCTGCCGGCGGATGGACCGGCTACTGGCGGATGGACCAGCCGCGCTCGCGGAGCGCCGCGGTGAGCGCGGGCGCCGCCGTGGGCTCGACCGTGAGCTGGATGAAGCCCGCCTGCTGGCCGGTCGCGTGCTCGATGCGGACGTCCTCGATGTTGACGCCCGCCTGCCCGGCGTCGGCGAAGATCCGCGCCAGCTCGCCCGGCTGGTCACCGATGTGCACGGCCACGATCTCGTACGCGGCGGGAGCGGCGCCGTGCTTGCCCGGCACCCGCTCGCGGCCCGCGTTGCCGCGCCGCAGCACGTCCGCGATGCCGCCGGCGCCGGACTCGCGCTTGGCCTCGTCGGCGGACTGCAGCCCGCGCAGCGCCTGCACGGTCTCGTCCAGGTCCGCCGCGATCTCGGAGAGCACGTCCGCGACCGGTCCCGGATTCGCCGAGAGGATGTCGATCCACATGGCCGGGTCCGAGGCGGCGATCCGGGTCACATCGCGGATGCCCTGGCCGCACAGCCGTACGGCGGTCTCGTCGGCGCCCCGCAGCCGCGCCGCGACCAGGCTGGAGACCAGCTGGGGCGTGTGGCTGACCAGGGCGACCGCGCGGTCGTGCGCGTCGGCGTCCATGACGACCGGGACGGCCCGGCACAGCGCCACCAGCTCCAGCGCGAGGTTCAGCACCTCGGTGTCGCCGTCGCGGGTCGGCGTGAGCACCCACGGCCGGCCCTCGAAGAGGTCGGCGGTCGCGGCCAGCGGCCCGGACCGCTCCTTGCCGGCCATGGGGTGCGTGCCGATGTACGGGGTGAGGTCCAGGCCGAGCGCGGCCAGCTCGCGCCGCGGGCCGGCCTTGACGCTGGCCACGTCCAGGTAAGCGCGGGCCACGCCGCGCCGCATCGCGTCCGCCAGCGCCGCCGCGACATGCGCGGGCGGCACGGCCACGATCGCGAGGTCGACCGGGCCCTCGGGCTCCTCCACGGTCCCCGCGCCGAGCGCCGCCGCCGTACGGGCCTGCGCCGCGTCGTGGTCGGCGAGGTGCACCCGCACGCCGCGGGCGCTCAGGGCCAGCGCGGCGGAGGTGCCGATCAGGCCCGTGCCGATGACGATCGCGGTCCTCACTGGGCGATGTCCTTCCGCAGCGCGCCCGCCGCGCCGAGGTAGACGTGCGCGATCTCCGCCTTGGGGAGGTCGCTCTCCACGTGCGCCAGGATCCGCACGACGCGGGGCATGGCCCCGGCGATGTCCAGCTCCTGCGCGCAGATCAGCGGGACGTCGGTGATGCCCAGCTTGCGGGCCGCGACGGCGGGGAAGTCGCTGTGCAGATCGGGCGTGGCCGTGAACCACACGCTGATCAGGTCGTCCGGCACGAGGCTGTTGCGCTCCAGGATGGCGGTCAGCAGCTCGGACACCTGCTCATGCATGTGCTCCGCTTCGTCCCGCTCCAGCTGAACGGCCCCTCGGACCGCACGTACCGCCACGTCTTCGCTCCCTGCGTCTCGTCGCCCGCAACGTCCCGTTCGAGAGGTACGTGCGCAACACTTTTACGGTACGCAGCGTATCGAGACCCACCGACAGTCGCCGTGCGCGCCCGCCCTGCGAGACGGCCGCCTCAGTCCCAGAGCCGGCCGAAGGAGAGCAGTTCGTCGCGGTGCTCGATGCGGTCCACCCAGGCCGCGGGCCAGGCGTCGGCGCCGAGGTGGGCACCGGCGAAGGCCCCCGCCAGGCAGGCGATGGAGTCGGAGTCGCCGGCGGTGACGGCGCCGCGGCGCAGGGCCGTGACGGGCTCCTCGGGGAAGAGGAGGAAGCAGAGGAGGGCGGTGGCCAGGGCCTCCTCGGCGATCCAGCCCTCGCCGGTGGCCAGGCAGGGGTCGGCCTCCGGGTCGGGGTTGCGCAGGGCGGCGTCCAGCCGGTCCAGGGCGCCGCGGCACTCGTCCCAGCCGTACGCGATGAACGCCTCGGGCGACGCGGCACCGGCGCGCTGCCACAGGTCGCCGAGCCAGTCGGCGTGGTACGTCGTGCGCTCGGCGTGCACGTACGTCCGGAGCAGGCGGGGCAGCTCGGCGGGGTCCGCGCCCTGGGCGAGGAGCCGCACCGCCCACGCCGTGAGATCACTCGCCGCCAGGGCCGTGGGGTGGCCGTGGGTGAGGGCCGACTGGAGCTGGGCCGCGCCGGCCCGCTGCTGATCGGTCAGGCCGGGCGCCAGGCCGATGGGCGCCACCCGCATGTTCGCGCCGCACCCCTTGGATCCGGTCCGGCTGGCGGCCGCCCAGGGGCTGCCCGGCTCGCTGAGCAGCCGGCAGGCGGTCAGGCAGGTGTTGCCGGGGGCGCGGTTGTTGTCCGGGGAGCGCCACCAGGTGACGTACTCGCCGCGTACGGGCGGTTCGAGGGTCGCGGCATCGAGGGGGCCGCGCTCCATGGCCGTACGGAGGCCGCGGGCGAGTGCCAGCGTCATCTGGGTGTCGTCGGTGATGTACGCGGGCGTGGGCAGGTCGAGCCCGCGCCACGGGCCGTACGCGGCCTCGATCGCCGGCACGCTCTTGAACTCGGTCGGATACCCGAGCGCGTCACCGAGTGCGAGGCCGATGAGCGAGCCGGTCGCGGCCGTGGACACCACGGATGCCATAGAAGAACCACCCCTTAATCGTCATGGTGACATTAAGAGGTGGCTCGTCACTGTGGCAAGCTCACGGTCCTGCTCAGAGGTCGACCTCGCGCATCAGCATGCCGACCTCGGTGTTGGTGAGGCGGCGCAGCCAGCCGGACTTCTGATCGCCGAGCGAGATCGGCCCGAAGGAGGTCCGGACGAGCTTCTCGACCGGGAAGCCGGCCTCGGCGAGCATCCGGCGCACGATGTGCTTGCGGCCCTCGTGGAGGGTCACCTCGACGAGGTAGTTCTTGCCGGTCTGCTGCACGACCCGGAAGTGGTCGGCGCGCGCGTACCCGTCCTCCAGCTGGATGCCGTCCTTGAGCATCTTGCCGATCTCGCGCGGCAGCGGGCCCTGGATGGCGGCGAGGTAGGTCTTCTGCACGCCGTACCGGGGGTGGGTCAGGCGGTGCGCCAGCTCACCGTGGTTGGTGAGCAGGATGATGCCCTCGGTCTCCGTGTCCAGCCGGCCGACGTGGAAGAGCCGGGTCTCACGGTTGGTGACGTAGTCGCCCAGGCACTGGCGGCCGTCGGGGTCCTCCATGGTGGAGACGACACCGGCCGGCTTGTTCAGCGCGAAGAAGAGGTAGGACTGGGTGGCGACGGTCAGGCCGTCCACCTTGATCTCGTCCTTCTCCGGGTCGACGCGGACGCCCTGCTCGGTGACGATCTTGCCGTTCACCTCGACGCGGGCGTCGTCGATCAGCTCCTCACAGGCGCGCCGCGAGCCCATGCCCGCGCGGGCCAGCACCTTCTGGAGCCGCTCGCCCTCCTGGTCACCGAAGGTCTTGGGCGTCTTGATCTGAGGCTTGTCGTACCGCGCGCGGTTGCGCTCCTCGATCTTCGCGTCGTACTCGCGGGGGCGGGCCGGCGCGGAGCCGCGGCCGCGGGGCCCCTTGGCGCCCTTGCCGTCCTGGCTGCGCGGGCTGGCCTTCGGGCCGCCCTTGGCGCCGCCGCGGGCCGCCGCGCCGCGTCCCTTGCGGGGCCCGTCACCGGGGCCGCCCGAGCCGGAGCCGGAACCGCCCACGTCGTAGCGGCGCTCCTCGGGACGGGGCTTCCCCGCGCGCTTCTGCTTGTCGTCGCGTTGGTTGCCCGCGCCCCGGTAGTTGCCCCTACCGCTGCTGTTCCTGCCGCTGCTTCGCATCAATGATCCGTCTAGTTCGTCTGACCCGTGTGGGAGTCGCCGTTGTCGTCTACGTCGAACGACGGCACACCTTCCCGGGAGTCGCCCTCGACCGCGTCCGCCTCGGGGAGGAACGGGGCGAGCTCGGGGAGCTCGTCCAGGCCCCGCAGGCCCATCCGCTCCAGAAAGTAGTTCGTCGTCCTGTACAGGATCGCACCTGTTTCGCCTTCCGTGCCCGCCTCCTCGACCAGACCGCGCTGCAAGAGGGTGCGCATCACGCCGTCGCAGTTGACACCGCGCACGGCCGAGACCCGGGACCGGCTGACCGGTTGACGGTACGCGACCACGGCCAGAGTCTCCAATGCGGCCTGTGTCAGCCGGGCCTGCTGGCCGTCCAGGACGAAGCTCTCCACGGCGTCCGCGTACTCCGGGCGGGTGTAGAACCGCCAGCCGCCCGCGACGAGGCGCAGGTCGAAGCCGCGGCCCTGACGGGTGTAGTCGTCGGACAGTTCGCGCAGCGCGATCGCCACGTCGCGGCGGCGGCGCTGCAGCACCTTGGCGAGGTGCTCCTCGGTGGCGGGCTCGTCGACGACCATCAGGACGGCTTCGAGCGCGGGCTTCAGGTCGAGCGCCGCGACCCCGAGGGCGCCGGCCGGCCCTTCGGGGGGCTCGGGGGCCTGCGCCTCGGGGAGGTCGTACGTCTCTTCGGCGGTGCCGGGCTCGGTCACGCTGTCTCCTTCTCGGTCTTCCCCTCGGCCCGCGGCTCCGGCGGCCGGTCGAACTCGTCCGTGACGACCGGCTCCGCGCCGTCCTCCGTACCGGCCCAGCGCACGGTCAGCTCCCCCAGCGCCTCGGGCTGATCGAGGGTGACCGCGCGCTCCCGGTACAGCTCCAGCAGCGCCAGGAAGCGGGCGACGACCGTGAGCGTGTCCGGCGCGTCCTCGGTCAGCTCCTGGAAGGACGCCTCGCCCGCCGCGCGCAGCCGCGCCACCATCACCTCGGCCTGTTCCCGGACGCTGACCAGCGGCGCGTGGATGTGGTCGACGTACACCTGCGGCTTGGCCTTGGGCTGCATCGCCTTCACGGCGAGCCTGGCGAACCCCTCGGCGCCGATGCTGATCACGACCTCGGGCAGCAGCTCGGCGTGGTGCGGTTCGAGCCCGACGGTACGCGGGTGCCGGCGCGCCTCGTCCGCCAGGCGGCGGCTGAAGATGTCGGCGACCTCCTTGTACGCGCGGTACTGGAGCAGCCGTGCGAAGAGCAGGTCGCGCGCCTCCAGGAGGGCGAGGTCCGCCTCGTCCTCGACCTCGGCGGCGGGCAGCAGCCGCGCGGCCTTCAGGTCCAGCAGGGTCGCCGCGACCACCAGGAACTCCGTCGTCTGGTCCAGGTCCCAGTCCGGGCCCATGGCCCGGATGTGCGCCATGAACTCGTCGGTGACCTGCGAGAGCGCGATCTCGGTGACGTCCAGCTTGTGCTTGGAGATCAGCTGCAGGAGGAGGTCGAAGGGGCCCTCGAAGTTCTCCAGGTGGAGGGTGAACTTCCCGTCACCGGTGACGGTGGCGTCCGCGGGCTCCGCGGGCCCGGGCTCAGCAGGCTCGGCGGGCGCGGCGGCCTCCGGAGCGGGTTCCGGAGCGGGTTCCGGATCCGTGCCCGGGCCATGGCCCAAGGTGCGGCGCGCGGTGCGCGGGGCGGGGTCGTCGTGGGTCGTCGGCATCGTGGTCCATACGCTGCGGTCCCGTGCCGCGCGCGGCGCCGGGCTGGTCACCGGCGGGCGGCGCCCACCGGTGCCGGAAGGCTAACCCGCCGGGGCCCGCCCGGCGCGGACCCGGCCGCCCGGGCGGCCGGAGTTCCACAGCATGGCCCCAAGAAGGCGCTCAGCGCCCCCTCAGACGCCTCACGAGGATGCTGGCGTCCCCCCGGGACTCCAGGTCCGCCAGGACGACGGCGACGGCCTCACGGACGATCCGGCCGCGGTCCACCGCGAGGCCGTGCTCGCCGCGCAGGACCAGGCGCGCGTGCTCCAGGTCCATCAGCTCCTCGGCGGAGACGTACACGGTGATCTTCTCGTCGTGCCGCTCGCGGCCGCTGGGGCGGCGGTTCGCGCCCCGGCCGCGCCGCCGCGCGGAGCCCCCGGTGGCCT
>NZ_NHSG01000389.1:0-12783 GCF_020024005.1 Streptomyces purpurogeneiscleroticus | reverse complement strand
CACCCACCCGTGGACCCGCGAGGCCGAAGACTTCCTGGCCGACTTCCGCGAGGGACGGGAGACCGAGTAAATCCCCGCTGTACGTGTGGGGTTCACCGACTTACTCTGAACCCTCGTGTCATACGGGGACATTGGGGCCGGAGGGGGAACGGTGAACGGCGGCAACGACGCGCGGGCCGACGGCCGGGGCCGGATCTACCAGGCATCCGGCGATCAGCACATCATCGAGCACCACCACCATGGCGCTGAACGGTCCGCTGGTGAAGGGACCTTTGGCGAATGGTCCGGCCTGGACTCGGTCCGCTGGCCTTCGGTGGGCCGCGCGCCGGCCGTCCTGCGCGACCGCACCGAACTGATGGCCCGCCTCCGGGCATCCGTCGCCCCCGATGTGGGCGGCCAGGTGTACGTCCTCCACGGCCTCGGCGGCTGCGGCAAAACAGCTGTCGCGTACACCCTCTTCCAGTACGCGACGTCCGAGGCGAACCGCATCGGCCTATGGGTCAATGCCTCGGACACGGCGTCCCTACGCACGGGCATGCTCGCGGTGGCCGCGGACCGAGGCGCGGGCGAGGGCGAACTGACCGCCGCCCGCAGCGGCCTCCGCGCCGCGGCCGACCTGGTCTGGGACCACCTCGACCACTCCGACCGCCCTTGGCTCCTGGTCCTGGACAACGCGGACGACCCCGCGGTGCTGCGGGACGGCGGCTGGCTCCGCACAAGCCCGCGAGGCACGGCCCTGGTGACGACTCGTCAGGCGGCCCGCCACTGGTGGCCGGGGGCGGAGCTGTTGCAGGTGGGGGTGCTCCCCCGCGAGGACGCGGCCCGCGTCCTGTGCGACCTGGCCCCCGAGGCCGGCACGGTCGAAGAAGCCGCCGAGGTCGCCGAACGCCTGGGCCGCCTCCCGCTGGCCCTGACCCTGGCGGGCGGCTTCCTGGCCCACCAGGTCATCGACCCCTGGACGATGGCCCAGTACGGCGCCAACTTGGACGGCGGCCAGGGGATGGATCCCATAGAACTCCTGGACCAGGGTGCGCTCACCGCCGGTACCGGCGATTCCCGCCACCTGGTGAGCAGCACGTGGCAGTTCTCACTGAACGCCCTGACCGCCCAAGGTCTACCGGAGTCGGTCACATTGCTTCGGCTCCTGTCCTGCTGGACTGGCGACCCACTGCCGCTGTCCTTGCTGTCCGGCATCGACATGGGAAGTGAACTTTCGGCCTCGCGCGTCGAGGTGGCCTTGCGAGGGCTGCTCGATCAGTCCCTCACTGAACTGGTGCCGGGGAAAGTGCGTTGCCTGCGCGCGCACGGGGTCCTGCTCGACAGTGTCTCGCGGGGCATCCCGGCCGATCAGCGCGAGGCACTGGCCGCAGTGGCCGGCCGGCAGCTGTTGGCCGTGCTGCCGGAGGTGCCGCAGCGTGGCGACAACGATCCCCGCACGGGTCTCCTGGCGCCGCACGCGATAGCGCTGCTGCGACGAGTGACGGAGTGGGCCGACGTAAGCCGTCAGACAGTGGAGGTGGTCACAGATGCGTTGCTACGACTGGCGATCGCTCTTCACCGGGGTGGGGACTACGCGCCGGCGCTAACGGTCTCGACCGAAGCCGTGGAGCTGGCAAAACGTCGGTTGAGCGTCGACCACCCAGCGCTCCTCAGGTTCCGCGAGCGGATGGCACGTGATCTTTTCAGGCTCGGCCGGTTCGAGGAATCGGAGGCCCTGCATCGTGAGGTGCTCGCGGACTGCGAGCGGGTGCTGGGGCCCGAGGCCCCGGAGACGCTGACATGCTGTCTGGGCCTGGCACGTCCGCTGTATCCCCTCAAACGGACGTCGGAGGCCGTGGCGCTGGTACGGCGAGCCGTGACCGGCCGGACCAAGACGCTGGGGCTGACTCACCCGTTGACCTTGACGGCGCGGTCGAATCTGTTGTCCGTCCAACCGGGGCCGGATCTGGAACAGGAGGTCGCGGGAGGGGCAGACCTCGTTGCTGACTGCCGGCGGGAGATGGGACAAGAGCACGAGATTACGCTGGGGGTTGAGCTGAACTATGCGTACGCGCTCTTCTCGACCGGGCAGGTGAACGAGTCCTTGCCTGCGGCACGAGGAGCGCTTGCTTTGTTCGAGCGACGATACGGCCCTGAGTATCCGCTGACGTTCAACGCTCGGACTCTTTTGGGCCGTGTGCTCCACGCTCTCGGGGAGACACCCGAGGCGGTCGAACACGCTCAGGCTGTAGTCGCTGGGCGGCGGCGTGTTCTCGGCCCGAAGCACCCATGGACCTTGTCTGCCGAGCAGGATCTCGCCCGCTTCCGCCGCGCCTGAGCGACCCGCGCCCCAGGCGCGCCCCCATGCCGAGTCCCCCGTGCTCGGCGTCCCCCGGTGGGCGCGCCTCAGGGCGCATCGCCGCTAAACGCGAGGTGACTCGCGTTAGCGGTCTGGACAATACTTGTTGTGATCGATCGCTGGCAATCCGGAGTGCCTTCATGAGCACAGCGCAGCACCCCCCGGGCCAGGCCCGCCCCGGGGGCCGTACCGCACGTACGCGCGCCGCCGTGCTCGCCGCGGTCTTCGACGAGCTGGGGGACAAGGGGTTCGCCGCGCTGACGATGGAGGGCGTCGCGCAGCGGTCGGGCGTGCACCAGGCGACGATCTACCGCCGCTGGCGCACCGTGGAGGTGCTGGTCTGCGCGCTGCTCACGGAGCGCAGCGCGGCCATCCCCGTACCGGACACCGGCACCCTCTGCGGCGACCTGCGCGCGCTGGCCCGCGGTATCGGCGTGTTCTACGGGGACGCGCGCAACCGGGCCATGATCGAAGCGGTGGTCTCCGCCGCGGGCCGCGACCCGCGGGCGGAGGAAGCGCTGCGGGAGTTCTTCGACGACCGTCTGGGCGTCGCGGGCGTTATGGTGCGGCGCGCGCTGGAGCGCGGCGAGCTGCCGCCCGGTACGGACGCGGAGGCGGTCGTCGGCGCCCTCGGAGCGCCGTTCTACTACCGGATGCTGCTCGTGCGCCGCCCGGTGGATCTGGAACTCGTGGAGCAGGCCACGTTCGCGACGTACGCGGCGGCCAGGGCGGGCGCGTACGTCCGTACCGGGGAGCCGCCAACCGGCGAAGCCCGCACCGGGAAAGCCCAAATCGGCGAAGCCTGAACCGGGGAAGCGCCGACCGGCGAAACGCAACGGGTGGGCGCTCCGAAGAACGCCCACCCGTGAGTGCGCCGGCCGGCGGCCTGCCTGCCGGCGGCCTGGCCGGCCATCGGTGCGGGGCAGGTCAGCCCTTGACGCGCGCCATCCACGCCTCGACCTCGTCCGACCGCCGCGGGAGGGCCGCCGAAAGATTTCGGTTGCCGTCCTCGGTCACGAGGATGTCGTCCTCGATGCGGACGCCGATGCCGCGGTACTCCTCCGGCACGGTCAGGTCGTCGGCCTGGAAGTACAGCCCGGGCTCGACGGTCAGGACCATGCCCGGCTCCAGCGTGCCGTTGACGTACGCCTCGGTGCGCGCGGCGGCGCAGTCGTGGACGTCCAGGCCGAGCATGTGACCCGTGCCGTGCAGGGTCCAGCGGCGCTGCAGGCCCAGCTCCAGTACGCGCTCGACCGGGCCCTCGACCAGGCCCCACTCCACGAGGTGCTCGGAGAGGACGCGCTGCGCGGCGTCGTGGAAGTCACGGAAGCCGGCGCCCGGCTTCACGGCCGCGATGCCGGCCTCCTGCGCCGCGTACACCGCGTCGTAGATCTTGCGCTGGAGGTCGGAGTAGCGGCCGTTGATCGGCAGCGTGCGGGTGACGTCGGCCGTGTAAAGGCTGTTCGTCTCCACGCCGGCGTCCAGGAGCAGCAGGTCACCGGAGCGGACCTCGCCGTTGTTGCGTACCCAGTGCAGCGTGCAGGCGTGCGGGCCCGCGGCGCAGATCGAGCCGTAGCCGACGTCGTTGCCCTCGACGCGGGCACGGAGGAAGAACGTTCCCTCGATGTAGCGCTCGGACGTCGCCTCGGCCTTGTCCAGGACCTTCACGACGTCCTCGAAGCCGCGGACGGTCGAGTCTACGGCCTTCTGCAGCTCGCCGATCTCGAAGTCGTCCTTCACGACGCGCGCCTCGGAGAGGTACACGCGCAGCTCTTCGTCGCGCTCGGCGGTGACCTTGTCGGTCAGCGCCGCCTCGATGCCGGCGTCGTGGCCGCGGACGACGCGGACCGGCCCGGTGGCCTCGCGCAGCGCGTCGGCCAGCTCGCGCACGTCCTTGCAGGGCATGCCGTACAGCAGTTCGGCCTCGGTGAGGCTGTGCCGGCGGCCGACCCACAGCTCGCCCATGCCGTTCAGCCAGAACTCGCCGTTTTCGCGGTTCGAGCGGGGGAGGCGGTACAGCGTCGCGTCGTGCCCGTCCGCCCCGTCCGTCCCGTCCGTACGCGGCTCCAGGACGAGGACGCTGTCGTCGGTCTGGTCACCGGTGAGGTAGACGTACTCGGTCGCGGCGCGGAAGGAGTACTCGGTGTCGTTCGAGCGCGTCTTGAGGTTGCCCGCGGGGATCACCAGGCGCTCGCCGGGGAACCGGCGGGAGAGCGCGGCGCGCCGCTCGGCGGCGTTCGCGGCCTGCTCGATGGGCTTCAGGTCGCGCAGTTCCGTATCGGCCCAGCCGGACTTCATGTTGTCGGCGAGCTCGTCGGAAACGCCCGGGTAAAGGCCGTTCTTGCGCTGCTTGATCGGCTGCTCTTCCTCGTCCGGGGTCTCCGGAGTGAGCTCGTCGGCCACGGTGCCTCCTTGTCGTTTTGGACCTTTCCATCGTATGTGCGAGCGGAAAGCGGTCCAGGGGCGGGAAGCTGTGACTTGTCAGGCACTCCGGCCCGGGACCGGGTGACCTTTGGTCCGGTGCGCGCCTACGGGGGCGGCGGGCCCACGCGTACCTACGGGGGGCGGGCCCACGCGTGCCTACGGGGAGGCAGGCCCGCGCGTGCCTACGGAGGGGCGATCCACGCGTCCTACGGAGTGCGGTCCGCGCGCACCTCCAAGGGCCCCGCGCGCACCTACGGGCTCAGCGCCCGCCTACGGGCTCAGCGCCCGCCTACGGGCTCAGCGCCCGCCTACGGGCTCAGCGCCCACCTACGTGCTCAGCCCTCGAAGCGGACCGCCAGGACCACCACGTCCTCCGGCGAGCTCTCGTCCGCCAGGCCCTGGGGCAGCAGCGCGCGCACGAGGTGGTCGACGAGGGCCTCCGGGTCCTGGCGTACGGACTTCGGCAGGCCGGCCGCCGCGGCGTGCAGCCGGGAGAAGGCGCGGTCCACCGGCTCCCCGGTGCGGTACAGCAGCCCGTCGCTGTACAGCAGAAGCGTCTCTCCGGGCAGTGGTTCGAGCTCCACGCTCGGCGCCTCCCAGCACGCGAGCATGCCCAGCGGCGCGGACAGCGAGGTCTCCACGAACTCCGTGCGGTGCTCGCCGATGATCAGCGGCGGGCAGTGGCCCGCGCCCGCCAGCACGATCTTGTGGGCCGGCGGTCCGCCGAGCGGATCGGCCACTGGCGGCTCGGCGAATGCGAACAGCGCGGTCGCGCTGCGCGCCGGCTCGGTCAGCCGCAGCAGCAGTTCGAGGTCGGAGAGGACCGCGACCGGGTCCTCGCCCTCCATGACCGCGTACGCGCGCAGCGAGGCCCGCAGCCGCCCCATCGCGGCGACCGCGCTCGGCCCGGAGCCGGTGACGGAGCCGACGGACAGGCTCAGCGCGCCGTCCGGGAGCGGCAGCGCGTCGTACCAGTCGCCGCCGCCGTACGGCCCGGCGGCGTGCCGTACGGCGAGCCGCACGCCGGGCGCCCGCGGCAGCCGGGCGGGCAGCAGCTCGGTGCGCAGGGTCTGCTCGGCGTGGCGCCTGCGGTGGAGTTCGATCAGGCGGGCGACGTGCCGGGTGGCGTAGGCGCGGTACAGGGCGAGGAGGCGGCGCCCGCGTTCGCTGGGCTCGGCGGGCTCGTCGTAGAGCCAGACTGCGGCCCCGAGGGGGCGGCCGGCCCGCTCGGTCCGCTCGCGGCCCTCGGCCGGCGGGTCGGTGATCAGCGGTACTGCGTAGCTCGCCGCGTACCCGAGACGGGCGGCGACCTCGCGCAACCGGGGATCGAGCCCGGGATCGCCCGCGAGATCGGGCTGCGCGAGCTCGGTGGGGGCACCGGTGCTCCCACTGGGCGGCGGTTGCGCGGCGATGCCCGGCTCCGGGGCGACGCCCGGGTCGATGGCCGCGTCCGTGTCGGTACTCCCGTCCGCTCCCGCGCCGGCACTCGCGCCCGCGCCTCCGCCTCCGCCGGAAGCCCCCCGTACGCCGTCGAGGAGCCGCCCCAGCGGCGTCGCGCGGCGCGGGACGGTCTCCAGGTGGCCGATGTCCGCGGGGCCGATTCCCAGGCCGACGGTGGTCTCGGGGCCGAGGCCGTCGGGCGGTTCGAGGGTGACCAGGCCGCGGCGGGCCCCGACCAGGGCGGCCCCGGCCCGCAGCACTTCATGGAGCGCCGCCTCGAGGGTGTCCGTACGGGCCAGTCGGCCGGTGAGGTCGTGGAGAGCGGTGAGGTCGGAGAGGCGGGCGGCCAGCCGCTCATGGGCGGCGGCGAGTTGAGCGAACGGACGGGGTTCCGGGGCGGCAGGGGCCGCAGTGTGCGCCGGGGCCGGAAGAGTGGGTTCGATTCCGGCCACTTTCGGGACGTGGGGGGTCGTCATGGCCGGCGGCTTACGTCGAGCCGGGCGTCATCCGAGGTGAGGGGGTCGTCCGGGGAGATTCGCAGTGGTTTTGTGCGGGCATTTGTCTGATTTGCCCGCCAGATGTTTACGCTCAATAGCATCGCAAACCCCCATGTCATGCTGCTCCGCTATCAATGGGATCCACATGTACACGCACCGTTGTTGCGTGTCCAGCATTGCCCTGGTGAGGATTATGGTGTCAGTGTGGCGAACAGGTTGGCCGAAAAATAGCCCCTGGAAGGTCAATTTGCGGTCGACTGACGGCGATCAACAGCGCGTCATCTCCACCATGGGGGTACGTATTCGGATAGGTGCGGGGCCAGTTGGGGCCGTGCCGGAACTCTCCGAAGGGCGCGGGCGTCTTACGCGGTGACGACCGGGCCGCACCCCCACGTGGCGGGATTGCACCACAGGACAGCAAGCGCCATGCGCGCGCCACCCCCCGCCATGTTCCACGCTCGGCGTACGGCGTGATGCGCTGCCTTGTACGCGCAGTGAGACGAATGATCCACGTGACGTGGTGTGATCCGCGCCCGGCGCGGCGGCGCACCACACAGCGGCATGAACCGGCATGTAGTGCGATGGACATGGCCCTCGGCGTTTACGGAAAGGAACGAGCGCTCATGCGCGAGATCCTCGGAAGGCGACGCAAGTTCCAGCTCCGGCGCGGCGGACGATCGGCACTGCTCGGCGCGGCGCTCCAGTGCGCCACCGAGTGGCGCTGGCCCGTCCTCCCCGGCGTCGGCCTGCGTTCGGGCGGCAAGGCCGCCCGTGGTGCGCAGCAGCAGCGACCCTGCGGCTGCCCCGACCCGGACTGTGCGGTGCCCGGAGCGCATCCCTTCGACCCCGGCCTGCTGGCCGCGACGACCGACGCGCGGATGGTGCGCTGGTGGTGGACGAACCGCCCGGACGCCCCGGTCGTACTGGCCACAGGCGGCAAGGCGCCGTGCGCCGTGAGCCTGCCGGCCGTGGCGGGCGCGCGGGCGCTCGCCGAGCTGGACCGTACGGGCGTGGCGGTCGGCCCGGTCGTGGCGACCCCGACCCGCTGGACGCTCCTGGTCGCGCCGTACTCCCTGCCCGAGCTGGGCGAACTGCTGTACGCGCAGGACCTGGTGCCCAGCTCGCTGCGCTTCCACGGGGAGGGCGGCTATGTCGTCCTGCCGCCGTCGCAGACCGGCGCGGGCAAGGTGCGCTGGGAGCGCCCGCCGGCCGCGCGCGCCTCCGCGAGGCGCTCCGGCGCACCCTGGCTCCCGGACGTCGCCACGGTGGTGGACGCGCTGGTGGAAGCGAGCGCCGGCGCCCCGGGCGGCGGCAGCCGGCTCGCGTACTGACCGTACGCCCACTCCCACAACCCCCCACAGAACGGTTTCGGGCGCCGCGGCACAGAAGCGTTTCAGTTGCCCCGGCATCGCCCACTCGTCCCTCTCACGGATGTCACGGCGCGCGGGAGATTCACTCGTACGGGTGTGAGCGAGGCGTCCATTCCCGGGAAACGGGTGTGAGGCCCCCGAAAGGGCGCCCCATCCTCGATATGTTCGGCCCACCGTCCAGCCGTTCGGGGTTGCCCGGCGGCCCTCCGCGTGCGTGGCGGAGGCCCACCGGACCTCCCGGAGGCGTCTCCAGAGCCCGTGCGCGATCCCCGGCCACCGGGGCGGCCCGCGCGCTCTCAACCGCAGGTGGGTCCCATGGTTCGCGAGTCGAACGTCCGCATGATCGCGCTCGCGAGCACCGTCGCGCTCGCCCTCACCCTGCCGCTGGCCGCCGCCATCGCCGGCCCCTCGGAGCCCGGCGAACCGTCGCCCGGGGCGAAGCCGTCCGCGTCGTCGCAGTCCCGCGGCGAGGCCGCCGGGCGCGCTGCCGGGCGGACCACCGCAGGGCAGGCCGCTGAGCTGCCGCCGGGCGCCCCCCGGGGATCGGCCCAGGACGCCCCGCTGCCCGGCCGTCAGGGGACCGCGCAGGGCGGCGCACGGCACAGCACCATGGCGGGGAACGGCGCGGCACGGGACGGCGACAAGCCCGGCGCCCTGCTGAGGGACCTCGGGCTCGGACTCGGCGGGGACGCGGGAGGCGGCCGCACCGCCCGCTGCGGCCCCGAACTCTCCGCGCCGCACGGCATCCGGGCGCAGACCTGCGTGGTGTCCGAGGACGGCCGCACGAGGGGCGTCCTGTACTACCGCAACACCTCGGGCGGCCCGCTGCGCGCGGTGCTGTCCCTGATGCGGCCGGACGGCCGGACCGTGCAGACGCACTGCGCGCTGTCGGCGGGGAACGAGCCCGGTACGTGTGCGACGCCGTCCGGGGTGACCGTGCGGGGGAGCGCGCCGTACGCGGCGGTCGCGGAGGTGGCGGATCTACGGAGTGATCGGCTGCTGCTGCGGGCGGGGAGCAACTCCGCGCCGCCCGAAGCGGTTTCGGCCCGCTGAGCGAGCCCGGTCCGAAGCCGGACCGGGTCCGGACATGGAAGCGCCCGGTCGCTGGCGACGGGGGATGCACCAGCGACCGGGCTCCTAGAACGGTAACAAGAGATCGGCCGTTCGCAAATTCGATCGCGAAATTCCGGACGCTTATTTACCGGTGAGTACAGCCGGTGTGACCGGAGTCACTGCAAACGTTTCAGGCGTGGTTACTGTCAGCTCAGCGTCACCTGACGGTTGGTGAGCCCGCCGCGCGCCCGGCGCTCGGCCGGCGTGAGGGGCGCGTCCGTGGCGAGCGCCGCCGCGAGCCGCTCGCCGAACTCCGTGGCCGGCTTGGTGATCTCCTCGGCAGTCAGGTCCGCCGGCAGGTCCCAGACCGGTACGACCAGGCCGTGCGCCCGGAACGAACCGACCAGCCGGGTCCCCTCGCCCAGCGAGGAGGCGTCCGCGGCGTGCAGCCGGGCGAGCGCGTCCAGCAGCTGCTCCTCGGGGTGGTCCATCACCCAGCGCAGGTGGTTCTTCTCGCCCGCGTCGCACCAGTAAGCGCCCGGGAGTCCGGCGAGGCGGGCGGTGGGGAGGGCGGCCGCGTTGGCCCGCTCCAGAGAGGCGGCGACCTCGGGCGTGGCGTTCTCGGCGTCCTCGATCCAGAACTCGAAGCCGCTGTGCACGGTGGGCTCGAAGGCCGCGTCCCGGTCCAGCAGGTCCTGCAGGCGCGGGCCGTCGGCGGGGGCCCGGCCCGCCGCGACCGGGGTGCTCGGGTCGGCGGCCAGCGCGCGCTGGAGCGTGTCGGCGAGGTCGCGGCTGAGGTCACCGGACGCGGTGTCGTTCTGCAGGCCGAGCAGTACCGAACCGTCGTCGCGGCGCAGTGCGGGCCAGGCCATCGGCAGTACGGTCGCCAGCGTCACCGAGGGCACGCCCTCGGGCAGGCCGCCCTTGAGGGACAGCTCGGCGGTGGCGGCCGGTACCAGCTCGCGCAGCGCCACCCAGTCGCACTCGCCCGGCAGGCCCTCGAAGGGGCGCCGCACCAACTCGGTCACCGCGTGCGCCGCGGCCCGTCCGTGGCAAGCCTTGTAACGGCGGCCGGACCCGCAGGGGCAGGGCTCGCGGGCGCCGACGACCGGCACCTCGCCGTCCGTGATCTGCGGGGTGGCGGCCTTGGTCTGGGGACGGCGCTTCTTGCCCATGGCGAGGGGTTCTCCTGGTCGTTCCGACGCGTATCGGCGCGAGCCTAGGGCATGTGCCGCGTCCTGGCCCGGCCTTGACGCGGGCCGTGCGCCCCGGCGTGAGTCTGGGGACCCGAGCGGCGCGCTACGGGCCTTGAGCGCCGTGCTGCGTGTCCCGAGCGGGCGCGCTACGCCGGCTCGTCCAGGTCCGCCAGGGCCTTCGTCAGCTCGGCCGGGAGGCCGGCCGCCAGCTCCATGCGGGTCGCGAAGGCGTCGTGCAGCGACAGCGTCGCCCAGACCGTGACCTCGCCGTGTCCGTCCCGTACGCCCCAGTCCTTGGCGAGCGAGCGGATGATGGCCAGCCCTCTGCCGCCGCGTGCGGTGACCGAGGGAGTGGCTGGAAGTGGTCGGGTCGGGCCACCGCCGTCGGTGACCGAAACGGTCAACTGGCCCCGCGCGTCGATGCGCCAGGCGGCCCGGACCGAATTGGCTTCGCCATCCGGTGAGCCGTCCGCGCATATCGGACGCGCATGTCTGCAGGAATTGCTGAGCAGTTCGGAAAGAATGAGTACGGCGTCGTCGACGACCGTGTCCTGAACTCCACTTGTCCGCAGCTCATCGCGCATACGCCGCCTGGCCGAGCCCACGCCCGCAGGACCATGGGGTACGGCCATGGTCGACGACGTCGGCACCTCCTGTGCCACCACCAACGCCACCCCCGAGACCTCCTTTGCCCCACGCCACGGGATGAATGCCCCATTGGGATGGACCGGAAACCGGCCAATCCGTGTCCGGTGACGCACTCGGGACGATCAGACACGGTCTGAATGCGCCGGTGCACTCCCTGTGAACAATCACCAGCCGATATGTCCACGCGGGGATTTCCGGGGCCGCCATTTATCAGCAGCCGCCCCTTACGTCAGATTCAGCTGACTCCTCACCTGCTTGGGGCGATTCGTAATGATTGCGTCCACTCCCAGTTCACGGCAGAGGGCGACGTCCGCCTCCTCGTTCACCGTCCACACATGCACCTCGTGCCCCGCTTGGTGCGCCTTGGCCACGTAGTCGGGGTGCGCGCGCAGTATCCGGATGCTCGGTCCGGCGATCTGCACCCCCGGGGGCAGCCGCCCCTCCCGGTGCCGCGGGGTGATGAACTGCATGAGGTACACGGTGGGCACGGCCGGCGCCGCGGCCCGTACGCGCTGCAGCGAGCGGGCCGAGAAGCTCATGACGCGGACGGCGGACGGCGTGCCGGCCGGCGGCTTGGTGTGCCCGAACCGCTCCAGCAGCTCGACCAGCCGCTCCTCGACCTGGCCCGCCCACCGCGACGGGTGCTTGGTCTCGATGGCCAGCTCCACCCGGCGGTCGGCGTCGGCGACCAGTTCCAGCAGCCGCTCCAGGGTCAGTACGGACGTACGCTCGGTATCGCCCGCGGTTTCGTGGACGCTGCCCAGCTCCGGGTGGCGGCCGTCCGGCGCCTCGCCGGCCGCGTCGTCCTTCCAGGAGCCGAAGTCCAGCGCGGCCAGATCGGACAGCTCCAGGGCGGAGACGGCGCCGCGTCCGTTGGAGGTGCGGTTGATCCGGCGGTCGTGCACACACACGAGGTGGCCGTCGGCGGTCAGCCGGACGTCGCATTCCAGGGCGTCCGCGCCGTCCTCGATGGCCTTGCGGTACGCGGCCAGAGTGTGTTCCGGGGCATCCTCGGAAGCCCCGCGGTGTGCGACGACGGAAATGGCGGGCGGATAGGGGTGGACACCTTGTACCGAGCGCGCAGTGGTCACCGAGTTATCGTGCCATCGAGAGGTGACGAGCCGTCCGGTCGGCACCCGAAGCACCACCCGGGGATGCGCCGTAAATGTCCGGGATAAAGGATGAAGGCAAGGTCACAGCCTCGGCTTACGGTGCCCTGACGCCCCGTGGGAAAGGCTTGAACCGGACACTCCCGTATAACGTCACGCCGACATGTCACCGTCAAGCCGATACGCCACGCATCGCTCGAACATACCGGCCCCGTCATCGGACCGGAATGGTCAGGAAGCTGAGGAGAGAGCTGTGAGCACCGAGAACGAGGGCGCCGCCGTCCCGCCGGAGGCGGAGCCGCAGGCACCCGCCGGGGCCCAGGGGTCGGCCGCGCCTGCGTCCGGCGCGCAGGCTCCGCACACGCCCCAGGACGCACCACCCCCGCCGGACTTCGCGCCGGGGGCCGCATCCGCCCCCGCGCCCCAGCAGCCGCCGAGCGCCGGCGCTCTGCCGCCCGTGGCCACCGGTGCTCTGCCGCCCGCGGCCACTGGCGCTCTGCCGCCCGCGGCCGCCGGCGCGGACACCGGCGCTCAGCCGACGTCGAGCGCTGACCCCGCCTCCGGCTCCGGTCCCGGCCCGCAGGGCGGCGGCTCCTCCTCCGGCTGGTCGCAGGACCCGCAGCACACGGCAGCCTTCCCGCCCGTCCCGCCGGGTGACGGTGGACCGCACGGCGGCGGCGCTCCGTACGGTGGCGGCGCGGGCGGCTG
>NZ_NHSG01000388.1:0-22353 GCF_020024005.1 Streptomyces purpurogeneiscleroticus | reverse complement strand
AGCAGCCCCCGTCCCCGAATATCCGCCCCGGTCGCAGGCCCCGCGCCGACCCCCGCGGCCCGCCGCACGAGCCTCCTCGTCACCCTCATCCTGGGCGGCCTCACCGCGGTCCCGCCGCTCTCCATGGACATGTACCTCCCGGCCCTGCCGGCGGTCACCCGGTCCCTGCACAGCCCCGCCGCCACCGTCCAGCTGACCCTCACCACCTGCCTCGCCGGCATGGCCCTCGGGCAGATGGTGGTCGGGCCGATGAGCGACAAGTGGGGGCGCCGCCGCCCGCTCCTCATCGGGATGGTGATCTACGTACTGGCGACCGCTCTGTGCGCGGTCGCCACCAACGCCGAGTTCCTGATCGCCGCCCGGCTCGTCCAGGGCCTCGCGGGAGCCGCCGGCATCGTCATCGCCCGGGCCGTGGTCCGCGACATGTACGACGGCGTGGCGATGGCCCGCTTCTTCTCCACCCTGATGCTCATATCCGGCGTCGCGCCGGTCGTCGCCCCGCTGATCGGCGGGCAGATCCTCCGGATCACCGACTGGCGCGGCGTCTTCGTCGTGCTCACCGTCATCGGCGTACTGCTCACCCTCGTCGTCTGGCGCAAGCTGGACGAGACCCTGCCGCCGGAGCGCCGGCACGCGGGCGGCCTCGGCGCCGCGCTGCGCACCATGCGCGGGCTGGTCGCCGACCGGGTCTTCTCCGGCTATCTGCTGGTCTCCGCCTTCGCCTTCGCCGCGCTCTTCGCGTACATCAGCGCCTCGCCGTTCGTGATCCAGGAGATCTACGGCGCCTCGGCGCAGACCTACAGCCTGCTCTTCGGCGTCAACTCCATCGGGCTGGTACTGCTGGGCCAGCTCAATGGAAAGGTGCTGGTCGGCCGGGTCTCGCTGGACAAGGTGCTGGGGGTCGGGCTGGGCCTGATCACGCTCGCGGCCGCCGCGCTGCTGCTGATGTCCACCGGCGTCTTCGGGCACGTCGGGCTCGCGCCGATGGCCGCCGGGCTGTTCGTTCTGATGGCCTCGATGGGCCTGGTCATGCCCACCACCAACACCCAGGCGCTGCTGCGCACCTCGCACGCGGCCGGGTCCGCTTCGGCGCTGCTGGGCACCTCCACGTTCCTGATGGGCGCCGTGGCCTCCCCGCTGGTGGGCATCGCGGGCGAGCGGACGGCCGTACCGATGGCCGTCGTACAGGGTTCCTGCGTACTTCTGGCGCTCGCGTGCTTCCTGGGACTGTGCCGTCCGTGGCAGCGTAGGGAGGAGTCCACGGAGGACGGCACGACCGGCGAAGGGAACCGGCTCTGAACGCACCCGCACCACTGCGCCACGGCACCCCCGCTCAGGCGGGGCTCGATCCGGCATGGACACGGCGGCTCGTCGCGGAGATCCGCGCGCTGCCCGAAGGGCCCGCGTCCTGCTGCGCGGGCGTCGTGGCGGTGGCCGGGCGCGGGTCGGTCGTCGCGGTCGAGGAGGCCGCGGGGTGGGCGCTGCGGTACGGGTCGTACGACGTGGCGCGCGGGCGCGGGATCCCGCTGGCGCGGGAGCGCTGGGAGCCGGTGCGGGCCGGCACGGTCTTCGACCTCGCGTCGCTGTCGAAGCTGTTCACGGCGATCGCGGTGCTGCAGCGGGTGGAGCGCGGGACGCTCGGGCTGGACGATCCGGTGGCCCGCCACCTGCCGGACTTCGCGCCCGCCGTAACGATCCGCCATCTGCTCACCCACACCTCGGGGCTGGCCGCCGAGCTGCCGCTGTACGACGGTTCCGCCGCCGGTGCGGAGAGCGACCGGCTCGGCCCGCTGTGGGCCGCGGCCGCGGCCGCCGTACCGGGCCCCTTCTGCTACTCCGACCTGGGCTTCATCGCCCTCCAGCGGCTGCTGGAGACGGTCGAGGGCGAGCGGCTCGACGTCCTCGTCCGGGACGGCATCACCGGCCCGCTCGGCATGATCAGCACCTCGTACGGGCCGCTGGCTCCGGCCGGGGTCGCCGCCACCGAGGCCGAGGTACTCCTCAAGGCCCGGCGGCGGTCCTGCGCGGGCGGCGTGGTCCGCGGCGAGGTGCACGACGAGAACGCCTACGCGCTGGGCGGGGTCGCCGGGCAGGCGGGGCTCTTCGCCACGGCACAGGACCTCGCGGTGCTGTGCCGGGCGCTGCTCACCGGGGGCGGGCCCGTGCTGCGCCCGGAGACGGTCGCGCTGATGCTCGCCCCGCCCGGCCTGGGCTTCCGCGTCGCGCAGCCCGGCTTCATGGGCGAACTGGCCGCGAACGGCGCCGCCGGGCACACCGGCTTCACGGGGACGAGCCTGGTGCTCGACCCCCGTACGGACACCTTCTTCGTACTGCTCACCAACGCGGTGCACCCGCGCCGGGGCGGCGAGCCGGTGCCCCGGGCACGGCTGGCGACGTACTTGGCGCGGGCGACCGCGGCCCGGCCCCCGGCGGCCTAGGAGCCGCTGCTCCCCTTGTCGGTCCAGCGGGAGTCGTTCTCCCACTCCACGTTCCGCTCGCGGGCGGTCTCCATCGCGTGCGCCGCCTCCTCGCGGCTCGCGTACGGTCCCATCCGGTCGGCCGCCCGGCACTCCGGGCCCTCCTCGACCCTGGCGTGCTTGAGGCAGTAGTACCACTCGCCGGGCTTCCCTGCCGTGCCCCGCCTGAACAGTGCCATCCCGGCCTCCTCCGCCTCGGGCCACTTGCCTGACGCCATCCTGCCCGATGGCTCGCGGATACACTCGCTGGCATGTCTGGCCAGTCTCTCCTTGTCCCGGGGACCATCTCCCCGCAGCGCCCCGTCCCCGCCTCCATCCCGCGCCCCGAGTACGTCGGCAAGGATGCGCCGACCCCGTATACGGGCCCCGAGGTGCAGGACGCCGACACCATCGAGCGGATGCGCATCGCGGGCCGGATCGCGGCCCAGGCGATGGAGGAGGCGGCCAAGCTCATCGAGCCGGGCGTGACCACCGATGAGCTGGACCGCGTCGCGCACGAGTACATGTGCGACCACGGCGCCTATCCCTCCACGCTCGGCTACCGCGGCTTCCCCAAGTCGCTCTGCTCCTCGCTCAACGAGGTCATCTGCCACGGGATCCCGGACTCCACCGTCCTGCAGGACGGCGACATCGTGAACCTCGACGTCACCGCGTACATCCACGGCGTGCACGGCGACAACAACGCCACCTACCTCTGCGGCAACGTCGACGAGGAGTCCAAGCTCCTGGTCGAGCGGACCCGCGAGTCGCTGAACCGCGCCATCAAGGCCGTGAAGCCGGGCCGGCAGATCAACATCATCGGCCGGGTCATCGAGTCCTACGCCAAGCGCTTCGGCTACGGCGTCGTCCGCGACTTCACCGGGCACGGCGTGAACACGTCCTTCCACTCCGGCCTGATCGTGCCGCACTACGACAGCCCGCACCACACGACCGAGATCAAGCCCGGCATGACCTTCACGATCGAGCCGATGCTGACGCTGGGGACGTACGAGTACGACATGTGGGAGGACGGCTGGACGGTGGTGACGAAGGACCGCAAGCGCACCGCGCAGTTCGAGCACACCCTCGTCGTCACGGAGACCGGTGCGGAGATCCTGACGCTTCCCTGAGTGCTTCCCGGGCGCGTACGCGGGTAGGCTTTTACCGACAGGCTGTCGGGAACTGATTGACTTAGGTAAGCCTAAGTTGCCACAATCGGTTCCCGGCCGCTACCGCTCGGTCCCTGGAGGCCCGCCTTGGACGCGCACAGCCCCGCTCTCCCCACGCCGTTCTCCGCGCTGATCCGGACGGCGTCGCATGAGGCGCACACCGAGGTGCAGCACACCTCCTTCATGGACGACATGCTCGGCGGCCGCCTCGGCGTCGCCGCCTACCGCCGCTACACCGAGCAGCTGTGGTTCGTCTACCGCGCCCTGGAGGGCAGCGCCGAAGCCCTCGCTCAGGACCCGGTCGCGGGCCCCTTCATACGGCCCGAGCTGACCCGCCTCCCCGAGCTGGAGCGCGATCTCGCGCACCTGGCGGGGGCGGAATGGCGCGACGCGATCCGGCCGCTGCCCGCCACGGAGGTGTACGCGGCGCGGATCGCCGAGTGCGCCCGCGAGTGGCCGGCGGGGTACGTCGCCCACCACTACACCCGCTATCTCGGCGACCTCTCCGGCGGCCAGATAGTCCGCGGCACGGCCGAGAAAGCCTGGGGCTTCGCACGCAAGGGCGACGGCGTCCGCTTCTACGTCTTCGAGGACATCGGCAATCCCGCCGCCTTCAAGCGCGAGTACCGCGCGCTCCTGGACGCGCTGCCCGCGGACGACCTGGAGAAGCAGCGGGTGGTCGAGGAGTGCAGGCGTGCGTACGCGCTGAACGTCGCGGTGCTGGGTGAACTGACCGAAGAGTTCGCCGGGGACGGCCGCAGCCCCTTGAGCGCCTGAGCGCGTACGGCCTAGCCGAGCTGCCGTACCTCGACCGGCGCGACCCGGCCCCCGAGGTCGATCCATCCGGTGCAAGCACCGGCTCCACCGGAGCGGCTGACGCCGCGCTCATCGATGTGCGGCCGCGTGAGGATCTGCGAGCCGCGCCCCTGTCGGATGTCCAGCGCACGGCCCAGCGCGTGCGTGAGCTGCAGGGCCGCGGCGCCCGTCGCCTCGTCCTCGACGATGTCGTCGCCGCGGCGCGGGAAGCCCCGGGCTCGTACCCGCCCGGCCGTCTCGTCCTCCCACGCCCACGCGTACAGCCAGCCCTCGCCCGGTGGCGGTGCGGGCAGGGCGTCCACCTCCGCGGCAGAGGCGTACTGGTGCGGCGTGCGGCCCGTCGCCCACTCCGCGTGCCCTCGTATCCAGGTGAACTCCCCGTCGTGACGCACGGGCACCTCACCGGCCCGCGGCCGCAGTACGTCCACCGGCTCCCCGAAGTGCCGCAGCAGCCAGGCCGTGCCGACCAGCGGGTGGCCGGCGAACGCCAGGCGGGCCGTGGGCGTGTAGATGTCGACCGCGCCGCGGCCGGCGTCGTCGATGAACACCGTCTCGCTGAAGCCCAGTTCACGGGCGAGTGCCTGCCGTTCCTCGGGTCCGGGGAACGCGGCGCCGTCCGGTACGACACCGAGGGGGTTTCCACTGTTGTCGGCCGGGCCGCAGAACACCCGCAGTACATGAAGATCCGTCATGACGGCATTGAACACCGGTGATAGATCAACAGGGCTGCGGGGTCTTACCTTGGCCGGCGTATTGCCATGTCATTGCCGGGCATTTGGCAGTCCGTTATGGGGTCGTATCCGGTGAGAGGGGGATCACTGGACGGGCGGGAGGGAATCAGGTAAGCCTCGGTTAAGTTAGGCACGCCTTAGTTCGAGGCGGGTCGTCCGCCATAGCTGTCCGAAGAAGCCTGGAGCCCGTATGCGAGCCCTCCGCTCCGCAACCGCCGCCGCGATCACCGTCGCCGCCGCCCTGACCGCCGCCGCGTGCACGGCCAAGAGCGAGCCGGGGGGTGACGCCGGGAAAGCCGGCGCCGTGCAGGTGACCGCGTCCGACGACGCGTGCGAGGTGTCGAAGAAGGAGCTCCCGGCCGGGCACGTGCAGCTCGCTGTCGAGAACAAGGGCAGCAAGGTCACCGAGGTGTACGTCTACGCGCCCGGCGACCGCATCGTCACCGAGCGGGAGAACATCGGCCCGGGCACCAGGGCCGCCATTACCGCCGAGGTGAAGGCCGGTTCGTACGAGATCGCCTGCAAGCCCGGCATGAAGGGCGACGGCATCCGGCAGAAGATCACGGTGAGCGGGAAGGGCGCCGCCGTGAAGCGGAACCCGAAGCTGGACGCGGCGGTGGCCGACTACCGCAAGTACGTGCAGCAGCAGGCCGACGAGACGCTGCCGAAGGCGAAGGAGTTCGCCGAGGCCGTCAAGAGCGGCGACCTGGAGGCCGCGAAGAAGGCGTACGCGCCGTCCCGCATCGGCTGGGAGCGCACCGAGCCGGTCGCCGAGTCCTTCGGCGACATCGACCCCAAGGTCGACGTCCGCGAGGACGGCCTGGAGGACGGCCAGAAGTGGACCGGCTGGCACAAGCTGGAGCAGTCCCTGTGGGAGAAGAAGAAGATCTCCGGGGACGACAAGAAGCTCGCCGACCGGCTGATCAAGGACCTCGAGGACTGGCAGCAGCGGGTCGGCAAGGCGGAGATCACCCCCACCAGCATGGCCAACGGTGCCAAGGAGCTGCTGGACGAGGTCTACACCGGCAAGGTCACCGGTGAGGAGGAGCGCTACAGCCACACCGACCTGGTCGACTTCCAGGCCAACGTCGAGGGTGCGCAGAAGGCGTACGAGCTGCTGAAGCCGGTCGCGAAGAAGAACGACCCGGCGCTGGCCGAGGAGCTGGACAAGCAGTTCGAGGCCATCGGCAAGCAGCTGGACGAGTACCGCGAGGGGGACGGCTTCGTCGCGTACGACACCGTCTCCAAGGGTGACCGCAAGGACCTGTCCGACGGCGTCAGCGCGCTGGCCGAGCCGCTGTCGAAGCTCGCCGCCGCCGTCGCCGAGTAGGAGAAGTCCCATGGCAGCACCGGAATCCGAAGAGTCCGCAAGGGCCGCGGAGGACGCGCCCGCGAGTACCCCTTCCCGCCGCGCGCTGATCGGCTGGGGCGGTGCCGGGCTCGCGCTCGGCGCGGTCGCGGCCGGTGGCACAGCGGCGGCGCTGGCCGCCGGTGACGACCCCGCGCCGGCCGGCGCCGCCGGCGCCGCCGTGCCCTTCCACGGCGCGCACCAGGCCGGTATCGCCACCGCCGTCCAGGACCGCCTGCACTTCGCCGCGTTCGACGTCACGACGGAGGACCGCGAAGAGCTGATCGGCCTGCTGAAGGAGTGGACGGCTGCCGCCGCGAGGATGACGGCGGGGCGGCCGGTCGGCGAGGGCGCGGTCGGCGGGCTCGCCGAGGCGCCCCCGGACGACACCGGCGAGGCGCTGGACCTCAAGCCCTCCCGGCTCACCCTGACCTTCGGCGTCGGTCCCACCCTCTTCGAGAAGAAGGGCGAGGACCGCTTCGGGATCAGGGACCGGCGGCCCGAGGCGCTGATCGACCTGCCCAAGTTCCCCGGCGACAACCTGGAGGCGGCCCGCAGCGGCGGCGACCTGTGCGTCCAGGCGTGCGCCGATGACCCGCAGGTCGCCGTGCACGCGATCCGCAACCTCGCCCGCATCGGCTTCGGCAAGGTCGCGGTGCGCTGGTCGCAGCTGGGCTTCGGGAAGACCTCCTCCACGACGCCGGACGCGCACACCCCGCGCAACATGTTCGGCTTCAAGGACGGCACCCGGAACATCGCGGGAACGGACACCGCGGCGCTCGACAAGCACGTGTGGGTGGGGGAGCGGGACGAAAAGGGGGCCGGCGGCTGGATGGCCGGCGGCTCGTACCTCGTCGCGCGCCGCATCCGGATGCACATCGAGACCTGGGACCGCACCTCGCTCAAGGAGCAGGAGGACGTCTTCGGGCGCAGCAAGGGTGAGGGCGCCCCGGTCGGCCGCCGCAAGGAGTTCGACGCGCCGCACCTGAAGTCGATGCTGCCGACCGCCCACGTACGGCTGGCACACCCCGACACCAACGGCGGCGTCCGCATCCTGCGCCGCGGTTATTCCTTCACCGACGGCACGGACGGCCTGGGCCGGCTGGACGCGGGGCTGTTCTTCCTCGCGTACCAGCGGGACGTACGGGACGGCTTCGTGCCGCTGCAGAAGAACCTGGCGCGCCATGACGCGCTCAACGAATACATCCAGCACGTGGGTTCGGCCGTGTTCGCCGTCCCGCCGGGCGTCCGGGACAAGGACGACTGGTGGGGCCGGGCGCTGTTCGCCTGACTTCCGCCGGAAATGCTCGGAAAGGAGAGGGAACCGACGTGTTCGGTAACTATCTGATCGGCTTGCGCGAAGGGCTCGAAGCCAGTCTCGTCGTCTGCATCCTCATCGCCTACCTGGTCAAGACCGACCGCCGGGACGCGCTCAAGCCCATCTGGCTCGGCATCTCCGTCGCCGTGCTGCTCGCGCTCGGCTTCGGCTGCGTGCTCCAATTCGGCTCGCAGACGCTGACGTTCGAGGCGCAGGAGGCGCTCGGCGGCTCGCTGTCGATCATCGCGGTGGGGCTGGTGACGTGGATGGTCTTCTGGATGCGGCGCACCGCGCGGCACCTGAAGGCCGAGCTGCACGGCAAGCTGGACGCGGCGCTCGCGATGGGCACCACCGCACTCGTCCTCACCGCCTTCCTCGCGGTGGGCCGCGAGGGCCTGGAGACCGCGCTGTTCGTCTGGGCGGCCGTCCAGGCGAGTTCGGACGGTACGCCCCGGCCGCTCATCGGCGTGCTGCTCGGCCTGCTCACCGCCGTGCTGCTGGGCTGGCTGTTCTACCGCGGCGCCGTGAAGATCAACCTCGCGAAGTTCTTCACCTGGACCGGCGGAATGCTCGTCGTGGTCGCCGCCGGCGTCCTCGCGTACGGCGTCCACGACCTCCAGGAGGCCCGCTTCCTCCCGGGCCTGGCCGACAAGGCGTTCGACATCAGCGAGCAGGTCCCGGCGGACAGTTGGTACGGCACGCTGCTGAAGGGTGTCTTCAACTTCCAGCCCGATCCCACAGTTGTCCAGCTCGTGGTCTGGTGCCTCTACCTGATCCCCACGCTCCTCCTCTTCTTCGCCCCCGGTAGGGTGGCGCAGAATCGAGCCACCCCGGCGGCCGCAGAGTCCGCCCCGGTTGCCCAGAAGGAGCCCGAGCCCCATGACACGCAGGTCGCCGTTCCGGGTGCCCGTCGCGATGATGACCGCGAGCGCGGCACTGCTGACCCTGAGCGGGTGCATGACGGTGCACGGCGAGCGGGAGAAGATCCCGGCAACGTCGAAGGCTGAGGCCGGCAAGGTCCTGAAGCAGTTCGTTGCCGGGTACAACAAGGCCAACACGACCTTGGACCCGGCGGTGAACGCCACGTACGAGACCGGCGCGCTGCACGACATCGACGAGGCCATCACCAAGGGCGGCCGCCAGGTCAGCCCGAACGGCAACCCGGACTGGGACCCCCTGGAGCTGCGCGACGCGCGGTTCGCGATCCCCAAGCAGGCGGGCTGGCCGAAGTTCTTCGTCGCCGACACGCTCAGCAACCGCAACAACGGCCACTGGTTCCTCGCCTTCACCCGCAACGGGCCCAGCGAGAAGTGGAAGGCCGCCTACCTGCTGCTGCTGGACGAGGACGAGGTGCCGGAGTTCGCCACCGACGCGGACGGTTACGCCAAGCCGGTACCGGCCAAGGGCTCCGACCTGACGGTCGACCCGGGCCGGCTGGCGAAGGCGTACGCCAAGTACCTCAAGACCGGCGAGGGCAGCACCTTCGCGCCGGGCCCGGACACCGACCGCTGGCGCGCGCAGCGGGAGGCCGCGGCCAAGCGGCCGGGCCAGCACACCGAGACCGTGGACGAGCCGTACAAGGCCCCGGCGATGGCGCTGCGCACGAAGGACGGCGGCGCGCTGGCCTTCTTCGCGACGTACCACTTCCAGCACCGGACGCTGCCCGCCGGCCACACCTTCTCGCTCAAGCCGGCCCTGGAGGCGGTGCGCAAGGGGCCGCTGAAGAAGGCCAACAAGATGACCTTCACGACCGTGTCCGAGCAGGTCGTGAAGGTACCGGCCAAGGACGCCGGCGGCAGCGTGGTCTTCCTCGACCGGCAGGGCCGGACGACGGAGGCGAAGGCCGACTAGGACGCGTCTGCCGGATCGGCGGTCAGCGGCCGATCGGCCAGGCCGCCGACTCGTGCTCGTGGTCCTCGCGGGCGTACACGGCGCAGGCGTCGGTCAGCGCCTCCAGGAGGGAGAGCGGGTCCGGCAGCGGGCGCTCCGGGCCGCGCAGCCAGGTCACGGGGGGCTGCTCGCCGGGCAGCCGGGAGGGCGGCAGCAGGACGTAGCTGCCGCGGCAGTGCCAGCGCAGCCCGGGGTGCTCGTCCATGGTCTCGGGGTGGCAGTCCAGCTCGCAGGGCCACCACTCGTCCTCGTCGTCCGGGGTGCCGCGGGTGGCCGTGAAGAACAGCATCCGGCCCTCGCGGGGCCCGGCGCCGCTCAGTACGACCGGGCCGACCTCCACGCCCTCGGACTCCAGCCGCGCCAGCGCGCTGCGGCCCGCTTCGAGGGGCACGTCCAGCACGTCGTGGGCGATGCCGGTGGCGGTGACGAAATTGGCCTGCGGGTGTTTGCGCAGCCACTGCGTGACCTTCTCGCGGTCGGTCGTGGCGACGGTCTGCCAGCCGAACGAGACGGGGTGCCGGCCGGGCGTCGGACAGCCGATGCGCTCACAGGAACAGCCGTAGCCGGAGGGATGCGCCGCCGGGGCCAGCGGGAAACCCGCGTCGGCCGCTGCCAGCAGCAGGTCCTCGCGGCCGCCCTGGGCCGCGGATGATCCCGTGTCCGTATCGACGCCGTCCGAACCGCTCCTCGGCCGGCGCAGCCACTGGGAGAACCTGCTCTTGCGTTCCATCTATCCCCTCACTTCGAGCGGTGGTCTGGGATCAATGCTGCCACCATCCTCCTCCCTGGGTGACCGGAGCGGGGATTCGGGGTGTACGGGACGCGTTGTACGGGGGGCGCATCAGGCGCTCACAAGGGGCGCGGACCCAGGCCGGCGAGCGCCCTACTCCTCGCCCGTCCGCTTCCTCGCCGGCTGCTCCTCGCCCGGCACCGTGCCGCCCCAGGAGGCGTCCCGCGCGGCGCGGTAGACGGCACCCTGCCGCTTGGTGACCGTACGGCGCTGCAGGCCGTCCTCCGCCGTGCACACGTCCAGCAGCACCTGGCCCTTGCGCAGCAGCGGCTTGCGCACGATGCGGGCCGGGGCCGGGCGGGCCTCGACGCGGGTCGCCGCGACATACGCGTACTTCTCGTCCTCGTACGGCAGCGAGCCGCCCTTCACCTGGCGGTGCAGCGAGGAGCGGTTCACCCGGGCCGCGAAATGGCACCAGTCCTCGCCCGGGACGATCGGGCAGGCCGCGCTGTGCGGGCACGGCGCGACGACCCGCAGCCCCGCGGCCACGAGCCGGTCGCGGGCCGCGCGGATGCGCGCGTACCCGTCGGGGGTACCCGGCTCGATCAGTACGGCCGTGCGCGCCCGGGCCGCCGCCGTGACGACCGCCTCCCGGTCGGCGCCGGTCAGCTCGCCGAGCACGTACGAGACGGTGACCAGGTCGGTGTCCTCGGGGACGGTCAGCCCTTCGCCGATCACCTGGCGCTGCCAGCGGGTGCCGGGGAGCGTGCCGGCGGCCAGCTCGCGGCCGAGCGCGAGGGCCGGCTCCGCCCAGTCCAGCACGGTCGTGCGCAGTTCCGGCCAGACATCGGCCGCGGCCCAGGCGGCGGCGCCCGTGCCGCCGCCGATGTCGAGGTGCGTGGCCGGCTGCCAGTCCGGCAGCCGCTCGCCGGCCGCGGCCAGCGCGGACCGTACGGCTTCGAACGTCGCGGGCATCCTGTACGCGGCGTACGCGGCGACGTCGGCGCGGTCCCTGAGCACCGGAGCGTCCGTCGGCGTGCGCCCGCGGTAATTGGCGATCAGCCGCTCGACGGCGGCCGTGGCCTGCTTGGGCGGCAGCCCGTCGAGGACCCCGGCCAGGGCCCCGCGCAGTTCTTCGTGCATTCGAGCAATTCTACGGGGCGGCGCCGGGAGCCCGGCCGCGTCCGGACCCGGCCGCCGCCCCGCCGCGGCAGGCGTCACCAGCGCGGCGGCGGGGGCGCCGTCAGCTGGTCGGCGAGGCGGGACAGCCGGTCGCGGAACCGCCGGTGGCGGCGCGGCGCGGGCAGGCTGTTCTCGCCCGCCGCCGCGCTGACCAGGTGCTGCACGGTGTCCAGATCCAGATCGGCGGCGGGCGGCTCGGCGATCTCGGCCACCTCGGCCGCCGCCGGCTCCGGCACAGCCGCCCCCGGCACCGTCAGCGCATCGTGCGCCAGCGCCCCCAGATCCCGGTCGCCCGCGTCCAGCGCCAGCACCGTCGCGCCGTTCCGCCGGGCGTCGTGCACCCGCTCCAGGAGCCCGGCCCCCGGCGCGTCCGGCGCCACGACCAGCAGCGTCTCGCCCCGCCGCGCCGTCTCCAGCCGCCCGAGGCCCACCGAGAGGTGCGCCGGGACGCCCAGCGGGACGCGGTGCCGCACCAGCGTCGGGGAGAGCTCCGGCAGGCCCGACCACGCGGCCTCGTCGTCGAGGTGCGCCGCCAGGTGCCACGGCTCGTACTCCGCGCTGCCGACCAGCAGCAGCCCGCCGCCGTGCGGCGCCACGGAAGCCCGCAGCGACCCCGCGAAGCGGCGGGTGGCCTGGATCCATTCGGTACCGGCGAGGACTTCGCGCAACAGCGCGACGCGTACGGCATCCATGGCCCCGCATCCTGCCGCGGTCCGCGCGCCCCCGGAGCACCCTTCGAACGCCGTCACTCGTACGAGTAACTGCTGTTCGGCGGGGTGTCGCGGACCGCCTACGCCCCCTGCTGCACGCGCGCGGCCGGTCCCGCGCCCGCCACCGCGGACTCCTCGGCGGCCAGGTGGTCACGGGGCGCGTCCGGGTCGAGCAGCCGGTTCAGCCGGGCCGGCACGTCGAAGCCCACCAGCAGCACGACCAGGACGGTACCGGCGAAGGTGAGCAGCGCCAGCGAGCTGCCCAGCGACCGGCCCTCGGCCAGGGTCGCGCCCAGTACCGGCGCCACCGCGCCGCCCAGCGCCCCCACGTTGTACGTGAAGCCCAGGCTCGCGGCCCGGCTCTCGGTCGGGAAATGGCCGCCGATGTACCGCGGCAGCAGCCCCGAGATGCCGAAGCTGAGCGCTTGCAGGACGAACAGCAGGACGCCGAGGACCAGCAGGTTGTCGCCCGCGGCGAAGACCGGGAAGACGAAGACCAGCGAGGCGAGCAGGGTGAATGCGTACGCCTTCTGTGCGCCGATCCAGTCGCCGATGAAGCCCGCCAGCCAGCAGCCGGCCATGGTGCCGAAGCCGGCGAAGAACAGGACGTTCGTGACCTGGCCGGGGGAGTAGTGCAGCTCGGTCTTCAGATACGTCGGCAGCAGCGCCTGGATCGGCCAGGTGTAGAGGAAGGCGACGAAGACCGTCACGATCAGCGACAGATACAGCAGCCAGCCGCGGCGGCCGCCGAGCTGGACGGCGAGCGCGGCCAGGGTGACGCCGGAGAGGACGGAGAGCACCGGGACGGCGCCCGCGCCGACCGGTGTGAAGACGCCGAAGAGGGCGAGCGTCGCGACGACCGTCAGCACGGTGTTGACCGTGGCGCGGAGCGGGGTCGAGAACAGCGGCCGGAACGGATTTGGCTTCGTCTCCCGCTCGGCGACCGTCGCGCTCCACTCCTCGGCCTCCGGCAGCGCCCGCCGCACCCACAGCGCGACCACGATCGGCAGCAGGCCGATGTAGAACATCCAGCGCCAGCCGAGCGCCGGCACGACCCACTTGTAGCACTCGGCGGCCAGCACCGAGCCCATCGAGAAGCCGGAGATCAGGAAGCCGCTGGCCCGGCCGCGGACCCGGGCCGGCCAGCTCTCCAGCACGTACGTGGCGCTCGCGCTGTACTCGCCGGCCATGCCCATGCCGATCAGCAGCCGGGCCACGAAGAGGCTGGTGAAGTCCCAGGCGAAGCCGCAGGCGAAGGTGCCGAGCGAGTACAGAAGGATGCTCGCCACCATCGACGCCTTGCGGCCGAAGCGGTCGCCGAGGGCGCCGAGGACCGCGCCGCCCAGCCAGCGGGTGATGAACGCGCCGGAGATCAGGCTCGCGCCCTGCACCGTGCTCAGCTCGAACTCGGCGCTGATCTCCGTCAGCACCAGGGTGATCAGTACGAAATCGAAGCCGTCGAGGACGTAGCCGATCCAGGCGGCGAAGAACGACTTCCACTGGGTCGGGCTCACCTCCCGGTACCAGGGGAGGGCGGCCTTGCGCGCCGGGCGCGCGGCGCCGGTCAACGGACCGGCTCCAGGCCCGCGGCGGTCAGGTGCCGGGCGACATCGGCCACGGACTCCGGGCCCAGCGGGAGCTGCGGCGCCGCGGTGGCCGGATGGGCGATGACGCCGAGCAGGTGCAGCGCGGCCTTGAAGGAGCCCAGCGCCGAGGAGCTGCGGCCCATCTCCGCCTCCGGGCCCGCGTCGACCATGCCGAAGAGCGCGACCAGCCGCTCCTGCTCGGCCGCTGCCGCCGCCCAGTCGCCCGCGCGGCAGGCGTTGTACAGCCGGACGTACGCGGCCGGGTCGACGTTGCCGATGCCCGGGACCACGCCGTCCACGCCGGCGAGCAGCGCCGCGTCCACGGTCAGCTCGGAGCCGGTGAGGACCGCGAAGTCGGGGGCGGGCCCGGAACGACGGCCGTCCCTGCCGCCCAGCTCGACGATCAGGCGGCGCAGCCCGCCCTCGTCGCCGCTGCTGTCCTTGAGCCCGGCCAGCGTGCCGTCCTCGGCCAGCTCCCGCACCAGCCCGGGGGTGAGTTTGCTGTGCACGGAGACCGGGATGTCGTACGCGAAGAGCGGCAGGTCCACGGCGGCCCGGAGCGCGCGGAAGTGCCCGGCGATCTCCTTCGGGTGCGTACGGGTGTAGAAGGGCGCGGTGGCCACGAGCGCGTCGGCGCCCAGCTTCCGCGCGGTGCGGGCGTGGTCGAGCACCCGGGCGGTGGTGGTGTCGATGACGCCCGCCAGCACCGGCACCCGGCCGTCCGCCGCCTTGATCACGGCCTCCAGGGCCGTGGCCCGCTGCGCGTCGGTGAGGTAGGCGACCTCGCTGGTGGAGCCGAGCGCGAAGAGGCCGTGCACCCCGCCGTCGACCAGGTGCTCCACCAGCCGTCCGAGCGAGCCGGTGTCGACCTCGCCGTGCGGATCGAGGGGGGTGCAGACCGGCGGTACGACGCCGTGCAGCGGGGTGGGCAGTGCCATGACGGGCTCCCGGGCGGCCAGAGGTTGGATGTGGGACATGGGATGTCCTATGTCTGGGTCACAATAGACCCGGCCCGGAGCGGTCGGTCAAGAGGTCGCCGGGCCGGATCACCCGGATCCACCCCGGCGAGACGGAGAGGCAGACACATGGCGCGCGGCACGATGTCCGAGGACGTCCAGGCGCAGATCAAGCGGCTCATCCTGCGGCGGAAGCTGGTGCCCGGCGACCCGCTGCCCACCGAGGCCGAGCTGGTCGAGCTGCTCGACGTCAGCCGCAACTCCGTCCGCGAGGCGCTCAAGGCGCTGCAGGCCATGCGCATCGTCGAGATCCGGCACGGCTTCGGCACCTACGTCGGGACGCTCACCCTGGACCCCTTCGTGGAGGGCGTCGCCTTCCGCGCCGCGGTCCGCCACCACCAGGGCGAGGCCAGTCTGTACGAGCTGATGGAGGTCCGCGAGGCGCTGGAGGCCGGGCTCGTCGGGTCGGTCGCGCGCAACCTGCCGGCGGACGACCTGGCCGTACTGCGCGGCCTGGTCGACCGGATGGAGAAGGAGGCGGCGGCCGGCCGGGTGGAGAGCGGCACCGACCGCGCCTTCCATCTCGCGCTGTACCGCTCGCTCGGCAATCACCTGCTCAGCGAGGTGCTGGACGCCTTCTGGGACGCGCTGCGCCGGGTCCGCAAGGACCTGGACGACAGCCGTTCGGACCCGGAGGTGACGTGGCGTCAGCACGCGGAGATCGTCACCGCGCTGGAGACGGGCGACGGCGACCGCGCGGTCGAGGCGATGCACCGGCACTTCGACGGGATCCGGGAGCGGCAGAAGGGAGCCGTGTAACGGGTCAGGAGGAGGCAGGCTCCAGGAAGCCCGCCACAGCCTGTCCCCTTGCGTACGACCGCAGTTCACCCACCGTTCCCTTCCCTGTGGCATTCGCGCGAGGCGGGCGACACGGGTCATGTCGGGTGCCTTGACGCCCCGTTGGGCGCTCCCTATGGTCACCGCAGGACAAGGGACGTCCTACGTCTGGTCGTTAGGGGCTGCCCGTGGCGTACGAGACCTCGCAACCCTTCCGCGCCGGGACCGGCGGCTACGCCAGTTACCGCATCCCGGCCGCGGTCGTGACCCGGGCCGGCACCCTGCTGGCCTTCGTCGAGGGCCGTGTCGCCTCGGCGTCCGATACCGGCGACATCGACCTGGTCCTGCGGCGCTCCACCGACGGCGGCCGTACCTGGGGCCCGCTGACCGTCGTCGACCGCAACGGCACCGGCACGGCCGGCAACCCGGCCCCCGTCGTCCTGCACACCGGCCCGCACGCCGGCCGCACGGTGGTGGTCCATGTCCGCAACGCGGGCAGCGCCACCGAGAGCGCCATCCGGCGCGGCGAGGTGTCCGCCGCCGACGGCCGCCGCGTCTGGATCCAGCACAGCGACGACGACGGCCTGACCTGGAGCGCGCCCCGCGAGATCACCTCGCAGACCAAACGGGCGAACTGGCGGTGGTACGCCACCACCCCCGGCCACGCCCTCCAGCTCCGCGACGGGCCGTACGCCGGCCGGCTCGTCGTCCCCGCCAACCACTCGATCGCCCCCACCGTCCCCGGCGACACCGGCGCCGAGGGCCGCTACGACGGCGGTCACGGGCTCCTCAGCGACGACTCCGGCGCCACCTGGCGGATCGGCTACACCGACTCCAACCCCAACGGCTACATCAACACCAACGAGACCACCGCCGCAGAACTCCCCGACGGCCGTCTCTACTTCAACGCCCGCAACGACTCCGACGCGCCCGGCACCCGCGTCGACGCCTACTCCGCCGACGGCGGCACCCGCCTGGAAAAACCGTTCCGCTCCCAGGCCGGCCTCGCCGCGCCGGTCGTGCAGGGCAGCGTGCTCCACCTCGGCACCCCGGACGTGCTGCTCTTCTCCGCCCCCGCCGACCGGGAATCCCGCGCCCTGATGACCGTACGCGCCAGCCGCGACCACGGCCTGACCTGGTACGACGCGCACACCGTCAGCGGTCTCCCGGCCGCCTACTCCGACCTCGTACGGACCGACCCCGACACCGTCGGACTGCTCTACGAAACCGGCGACTTCAGCGCCTACTCAACGATCACCTTCCGCCGCATCCCCGTGGAGGAGCTGGCATGAGGACGTACGACACGAGTTTTCCGGGCGGCGCGCGCCGCAGATCCGTGCTGGGCGGGGCCGCGGCGGTGGCCGCCGGCTTCGCGCTGGCCGGGTGCGGTGGCGGCGGTGAGGACGAGAAGGCCGCGCCCAAGGAGCGCAAGAAGGGACAGAAGGTCACGCTGACTTTCTGGTCCTGGGTGCCGGGCATCGACAAGCCCGTCGACCTGTGGAACAGCGAGCACCCCGAGGTCCAGGTCAAGGTCGAGAAGGTGTCGGCGGTCAATGGCGCCCAGTACGCCAAGATGCACGCCGCGATCAAGGCGGGCAATCCGCCGGACCTCGCCCAGATCGAGTTCCCCGTCGTGCCGAGCTTTCTGCTGGACAACGGGCTGCTGGACCTGACCACCGTCGGCGGCGAGCGGTACAAGAACAAGTTCGTGGGCTGGCAGTGGCAGCAGTCCGTCTTCGGCAAGGGCGTGTACGCCATCCCGCAGGCGTCCGGTCCGATGGGGCTCTTCATCCGCCAGGACCTCTTCGACAAGTGGGACATCGAACCGCCCGCCACCTGGGACGAGTACGAGGCCGCGGCCAGGAAGATCCGCAAGAAGGGGGCCTGGATCGAGACCTTCGCGCCCACCAACGGCAACCGCTTCGCGGGGTACGCCTGGCAGGCCGGCGCCAAGTGGTACGCCGCCGAGGGCGACAACTGGACCGTCGCCATCGACGACGAACCCACCCGCAAGGTCGCCGACTACTGGGAGGCGCTGGTCAAGCAGAAGCTGGTCAAGACCATCCCGGACCGGCAGAACGCCTGGTACAAGGACATCCAGACCGGCGACATCCCCGCCTGGCTCGGCGCCAGCTGGGGCGACGCGCTGCTGGTCGGCAACGCTCCGGACACCAAGGGGAAGTGGCGCGCCGTACCGCTGCCGCAGTGGACGAAGGGCGCGAACGCGCAGGCCAACTGGGGCGGCTCGACCACCGCGGTGTTCGCCGGGGCCACGTACCCCAAGGACGCCCTCGACTTCGCCGTCTGGCTCAACACCGACCCCGAAGCGATCAAGCTGCTCATCGAGGGCGGTTACGGGTTCCCCAGCGCGAAGGCCGGTTACAAGACCAGCGACCTGGACGTCCACAAGGACTTCTTCGGCGGCCAGGCGTACAGCCAGGTCTTCCGGGAGGCCGGTGACCACGTGGACACCAGCTGGCAGTGGGGCCCCGGCGTCGACACCCTCTACCAGCGCCTGGGCGATGCCTTCACCGAGGCGCTGAGCAGCGGCGAATCCTTCCGCTCGGTGCTGAAGAAGGTCCAGGCGCAGACCGTGAGCGACCTCAAGGGCAAGGGCCTGAAGGTGGAGAGCGGCGGGTGAGACGGCCGACCCGTACGGAAGCCCGTAACGCGCGCGCCGCCGCGGGCTTCCTGCTGCCCTTCCTCGCCCTGTTCCTGCTCTGCTTCATCGCGCCCATCGGCTACGCGATCTGGCAGAGCCTGCACAAGACCGAGCGCACCGGGCCGCTCGGCCTCGGCGGTGCGGAGCGCGAGGTCTTCGCCGGGCTGGCCAACTACAGCCAGGCGCTCGCGGACGACCGTTTTCTCTCCGGCTTCGGCCGGGTGCTGCTCTTCGGTGCCGTACAGATCCCACTCATGATCATCCTGGCGACCGTCCTCGCGCTGCTCCTGGAGAGCGCGAGCGCCCGCTGGGTGACGTTCTTCCGCAGCGCGTTCTTCCTGCCGTACGGCGTGCCCGGCGTGATCGCCTCGATCCTGTGGGGCTTCCTCTACGTCCCCGGGATCAGCCCGCTGGTGAAGATGGCCCAGGAGGTCGGCTGGGACGTGGACTTCCTCTCCCGCGGCACGGTCCTGTGGTCCATCGCCAACATCGTGACCTGGCAGTTCACCGGCTACAACATGCTCGTCCTGATCTCCCAGCTCAAAGCCGTACCGCAGGAGCTGTACGAGGCGGCGCGCATCGACGGCGCGAACGCGCGCCAGGTCGCCCTGCACATCAAGATCCCGCTCATCCGCCCGGCCCTCGTCCTGACCTGCGTCTTCTCCATCATCGGCACGCTCCAGCTGTTCGCCGAGCCGATGGTGCTGCGGCCGCTCGCCTCCTCCATCGACTCCGGCTACACGCCCAACCTGCACGCGTACAGCGAGGCGTTCGTCGGCAACAACCAGCACCTCGCGGCCGCCGAGGCGGTCCTGCTGGCGCTGGTCGCCTGCGTCCTGTCGTTCGGCTTCCTGCGGCTGGTCGGGCAGCGGGGGAAGGAGGACGGCCGGTGACCCCCGTACAGCTCCGCTACCGCATCATCACCTGCACCCTGCTGACCGTCGCCGCGGTCTACTTCCTCGTACCGGTGTACTGGCTCGTGGTCTCCGCCACGAAGAGCAGCGGCGACCTCTTCGGCAGCTTCGGCTTCTGGTTCGCGAACCCGCGTCCGCTCCAGTACCTCGGCGACGTGCTGACGTACGACAACGGCATCTACGTCCGCTGGTTCGCCAACTCCCTGCTGTACGCGGGCGTCGGCGCGCTCGCCGCGACGCTGCTCTCCGCGGCGGCCGGCTACGCACTCGCCAAATTCCCCTTCCCGGGCCGCGAAGGCATCTTCAACGTGATCCTGGCAGGCGTGCTGATCCCGGGTACGGCCCTCGCCCTGCCCCTCTACTTCCTCTTCAGCGGCTTCGGGATGTCCAACACCTACTGGTCCGTGCTGATCCCCAGCGTGGTCAGCCCCTTCGGCGTCTACCTGTGCCGGATCTACGCGGCCGCCGCCGTGCCCGACTCGCTGCTGGAGGCGGCGCGGATCGACGGCGCGGGGGAGTGGCGGATCTTCTCCGGCCTCGGGCTGCGGCTGATGATCCCCGCGCTGGTCACCGTCTTCCTCTTCCAGTTCGTGCACATCTGGAACAACTATTTCCTGCCGCTGGTGATGCTCTCCGACTCCGACCTGTACCCGATCCAGCTGGGCCTGACGTCCTGGACCGGTTACGCGGACCGGCAGCCGGAGCTGTACCAGTACACCGTCGGCGGCGCGTTCCTCTCCGTACTGCCGCTGATGATCCTGATGACCGTGCTCCAGCGGTACTGGCGTACGGGGCTCACCGAGGGCAGCGTGAAGGCGTGATCAGCGGAGAGGGCGTCGGTCCGTGATCACCGGCACGTCGTGCCCGGCTGCCCGGGCCGGGCGCGGCGTGCCAGTATCGCTGGCATGACTACTCCTGACGATGCGCAGCCCACGACACCCGTGAACGTCGCGACCGAAGCCAAGAAGGCGCTCAAGCGGGACCCTTGGGACCTCCCGGATGTGGCCGGACTGGTCGTCGGCGTGCTCGGCGGCACCGGTGACCAGGGCCGCGGCCTGGCGTACCGATTCGCCCGGGCGGGCCAGAAGGTGATCATCGGCTCGCGCGCGGCCGAGCGGGCGCAGGCCGCGGCCGACGAGCTCGGCCACGGCGTCGAGGGTGCGGACAACGCCGAGTGCGCGCGCCGCTCGGACGTGGTGATCGTCGCGGTGCCGTGGGAGGGTCACGCCAAGACGCTGGAGTCGCTGCGCACGGAGCTGGCCGGCAAGCTCGTCATCGACTGCGTGAACCCGCTCGGCTTCGACAAGAGGGGCGCCTACGCGCTGAAGCCCGAGGAGGGCAGCGCCGCCGAGCAGGCCGCCGCGCTGCTCCCGGAGTCGCGCGTCACGGCCGCCTTCCACCACCTCTCGGCGGTGCTCCTCCAGGACCCGTCGGTCGAGAAGATCGACACGGACGTGATGGTGCTGGGCGAGAAGCGGGCCGACACGGACGTGGTGCAGGCGCTGGCCGGCCGCATCTCCGGCATGCGCGGCGTCTTCGCCGGCCGGCTGCGCAACGCGCACCAGGTCGAGTCCCTGGTCGCCAACCTGATCTCCACCAACCGGCGGTACAAGGCACACGCGGGGCTGCGCCTCACGGACGTGTGAGCGACGGGCCGGAGTCGGGCGGAGCCGGGCATGGGGGACACTGGAGGGGACCGCGTACGCAGTACCCCGACAGGAGCCCCGTCCCATGCCCGCCCTGCCCCCGTCCGGCCCGGCCCGGCGCCTCGCCGTCTTCGCCCTCGTCGTCTGCGTCCTGGCGGTCGTCGCGGCCGTCGTTTCCTTCGCGGCGGGCAACCTCATCGGTATCGCGTGGGTCCTGGTGGCCGGCGTCTCCAGCAACATGGCGTGGTTCTACCTGCGCCGGGCCAAGCTGGAGCGGGCCGCGGCCGCGGAGCAGCAGGCCGAGGCCCCCGAGGGCTCGGCCCGCTAGAGCCCCGGAGGGCTCGGCCCACTAGAGCCCCGGAGGGCTCGACCGGCTAGAACATCTGCGGCTCGCCCTGCCAGAAGCGGAAGAACTCCTGGCCGAGGTAGGTGTCGAGCTGGGAGACGCCCAGCACCTGCAGGATGGCGTCCACCGCCTCGAAGAACGCCTGGTTCACCCCCGGCGCCCACAGCAGCCCGAAGACCGCGAGCAGGCCGAACGGCGCGAACGGCTCCACCTGCCGCCGCAGCTTGTACGGCAGCCACGGCTCCAGCACGCCGTACCCGTCCAGTCCCGGCACCGGGACGAAGTTCAGGATCGCGGCCGTGACCTGCAGCAGTGCCAGGAACGCGAGCGCGTACCGGAACGGCTGCGGCACACCGTCCATCGCGCCCAGCCAGAACGGCGCGGTGACCACGGCAGCGAACAGGATGTTCGTCAGCGGGCCCGCCGCGGAGATCAGGCTGTGCCGCCAGCGGCCCCTGATCCGGCCGCGCTCGATGAACACCGCGCCGCCCGGCAGCCCGATCCCGCCCATGATCACGAAGATCACCGGCAGCACGATGCTGAGCAGCGCGTGGGTGTACTTCAGCGGGTTGAGTGTCAGATAGCCCTTCGCGCCGATCGAGATGTCGCCGCTGTGCAGCGCCGTACGGGCGTGTGCGTACTCGTGCAGGCAGAGCGAGACGATCCACCCCGAGACCACGAACAGGAACACGGCGACGCCCGTGTTCGTGGCGAGCCTGTCCGTCCACACGTACCAGCCCGATGCCGCCATGACGGCGACGAGCGCGAGAAAGACGGGACTGACGCGCCGGTCCGCGCGCTGTACTGCGGTGGTCATCGTGCGGTGCTCCTGAGGGGTGGGCGGGTCCTGCGGGGCGGTCGTGCGCGGAGGGGCCGGTGATGTCGGTGGCGGGCGGCGGATCGTACAACGGAAAACGAGGAGCGGTATCCCGGGGTTCCAGGCAGTCTGGATCCGTAGTGGCTACGGGTTCGTGGTGGCGATGGGTTCGGTGCTGGCGACGGATTCGTAGTGGTGACGGATCCGTAGTAGCGGCCGGGCGGCCGACGGGGCGGGGC
>NZ_NHSG01000387.1:0-4344 GCF_020024005.1 Streptomyces purpurogeneiscleroticus | reverse complement strand
GGGGCCAATGCCCAGCGCCCCGTACAGCTCGGCACCGAACGCCGCCCGACGTGCCTGGTGCACGCCCCGGGCTGTCACCCGGAACGACCGTGACCTCCCGCCTGCCGACTGACACGAAACTGCCTAGTCGTGGAAGGCCGTGGTCGACTCGAGTGGAGCCCGCTCGGCCTTCACCCGATTCACCGGCGCCGCCTCGTCGGCGTACCCGAAGGAGATGCCGACGAGCAGCTTCCCTCCGGCGACGCCGAGTTCGGTGCGGACGGTGTCGGCGTAGAAGCTCAACAGTCCCTGCGGGCAACTGTCCACGCCGTACGCAGTCATTGCCAGGAGCAGCGTCTGCATGTAGGCGCCGACATCCGCGGCCAGCCGGGCCTCTCCGTCACCGTGGACGAAGAGGAAGGCCGCGTGTGGCGCGCCATAGAAGCGCAGGCTTTCCGCGTCGTAGGCCGCACGTGCCGTGTGATCGCCGGGGCCAATGCCCAGCGCCCCGTACAGCTCGGCACCGAACGCCGCCCGACGTGCCTGGTGCACCTGCGCGTACATCCCCTCGGAATACGGGAAGTCCACCGAGGTGCGCCGTTCGGCGTGGGCCGTCTGCAGGGCACCGGCCAGGCGCTGACGTGCCGCACCGCTCACCACCTCCACCTGCCACGGTTGTGCGTTGGAGTTGGACGGCGCGGTGCCGGCCAGCGAGAAGATCCTGCGCATCGTGTCCTCGGGTACGGGTTCCGGACGGAACGCGCGGGTCACGTGACGGCCGCGTATCAGCTTCTCCGCGCAGCTGCTCAGCTCAGTGGGGACGGGCCTGCTCATGGAACTCCTTGATGTCGAAAGAGTTCATGTAAACGGTGGCGTTTACATGCGGTGTCACCTTAACGCGACATGCCGACTTAAGTAAACGCGTGCGTATACTTACTTCATGAACACGACCGGGAGTACGACGGCCAGGGCAGCCCGGCGGCAAGGGCGCGGCGGGCGGGAGCGCATTCTGGCTGCCGCCGCCCGACTGTTCGCGACCCAGGGCATCAGCGCGACCGGCATGGAACAGGTCGCCGAGGAAGCGCCGGTGTCCAAGCGGACGCTCTACGTGCACTTTCGGACCAAGAACGATCTGGTCATCGCCCACTTGCAGGGCCTCGCACTGTCCGGGGCCACCCTCGAAGGCGTGCTGACCCGCGAGGACATCCCTCCGCGTGACCGGATCCGCAGGTTGTTCGACCAGCCGGTGGCGGACGCGGCTCCGGTGCGCGGGTGTCCGTTCATCGATGCCGCCGCGGAGTTCCCCGACCCGGAGAGCGCGGTGCACTCCTACGCCCGGGAGCAGAAGCTGCGCATGGTGCAACTGATCGTCGCGGTGGTGACGGAACTGGGCTGCCGCGAACCTCTCCCACTCGCCGAGCAACTGGCCACCCTCGCGGACGGGGCGGCCAGCCGCGCCATGGTGCTGGACGAAGCGGACTACGGTCGACACGCGCGGGCGGCGGCGGAAGTCCTCCTCGATCAGGCTCTGCCGGGAAAGACGGGAAAGGGCTGACGCGGAAGACCGGGACGCAGTGGGTGCACCTGCCGGAGCGGTACGGCCATTGGCGTGGCGTCTACAACCGGCTGCGGAGGTGGGCGGTCGACGGCACGTGGGAGCGGGTCTTCACCGCGCTGATGGCCCAGGCCGATGCCGATGACGACCTCAACTGGGCCGTCTCGGTGGACTCCACGATCGTGCGCGCCCACCAGCATGCGGCCGGGGCCCGCAAAAGGGGGCCCCGGCCGGCGAACCGGCTAGTCCCGCGGCCGGGCGTCCCGTACGTCGCCGGGGTGCGGTACGAACCGTGCCAGCAGGCTGCCGAGGAATCCGGTGACCAGGCCCCAGACGGCACCCACCGCCACCAGGCGCGGGAGTTGCGGCCGCAGGGTGACCTCGCCGCCCAGTCCGCCGCCGAGGTCCCCGATGCCGATGAGGGAGAGCCCGTAGTGCGCGGCGATCCGGGTGAGCAGCCCGACGACGAGCATGGTGAGCGCCAGGGCCACGGCCATCTCCAGCGCGTGCCGCCAGGCCGGCAGCCGGGCCGGGGACCGTACCGCCGCGGTGAAGGCGGCGGCGACCAGCACCACGGCCGCCACCGCCACGAGCAGCCAGGCGCGCCCGTCGTGCTCCGCGACCGCGCCGAGGTCCAGGGTCCGTTGCCCGCCACGGGTGCGCAGCACCTGGTCGAGGACGCCCGGCATGGGCAGTCCGATCGCCTTGTCGACATGCCCCACCCAGGCGCCGCCGATCCCGACCCCCAACGCCACCCAGACCAGATTCGGCAGTCCGAGGAACAGTACGGCGGCGGTCTCGGCGGGGTGGCCGCGGGTGAAGAGCACGATCACGCCGATGACCAGCCCGATCGCCGCGTAGGCAAGCAGCACCACGAGCATCGCGAAGGCGGGCGGGCGCACGGAACGCTGGAAGTGCAGCAGCCGGGAGGAGAGCGGTGCCCTGCGCGACACCATGAACGCGATCACGAGGACGGCCAGCACCCACAGCAACCCGAAACCGAGTGTCGCGGGTACATCGGCCCGGAATTCCACGGTGGGGATCGCGCCGAGCTCCGCTCCGATCTCCTCTGCGATGTCGTTGCCGGTGGAGATCCGGAAGCGGTGGCGCGCGAGCAGGGCGACGATCAGGAGGAACAGCAGCCAGCATGCGGCCGTACGGGCGATGCGGTCGAGCAGTTCGCCGGTGGAGGCCACCGCGCGGTGGCGCAGCGGCCGCAGGAAGACCACTGCCGTCGCCAGCGCGCCGGCCAGCGTCACCGACAGTGGTACGGCATCGATGGCGGCGTCCGCCTGCGCGAGGACGCCGGAGTCGCCGGAGAGCGCGACCGAGCCGCCGGCCGCGATGACGACAACGGCCGCGACCACTCGAGGGAACGCCCCGCCGGGCAGGTCCGCCGCGCCCGCCGCCCACAGTCCGAGCGCGGCGACCACGAGCATGACCACGATGCCCGCACCCGCCGCGGCGAGCGCTTCTCGCATCCGGCTCACGCTGTCTCCTCACCTTCGGTTACCGCGATCACCACCGTAAGTACGGGAGCGCCGCCCCGCTTGCGGACGACACCCAGGATGGACACACAATGGCGTAAAGAGGGAATAAACGGGTGAATTCGGATCGCCGGACAGTCCACGCGGCCGACACCCGGCACACGCGGGAATGGGAAGAAGGACCGGCCCGTGACATCGCAACCACCGCCCGAAGGCCGCCCGACCGGCCCGCCTTCGGGTCCACCATCGGGTCCACCGTCGGGTCCGCTCTCCGGGCCGTCGTCGGGGCAGCCGTCGGGCCCCTCCCCGGGCCCGGCGTCAGGGCCGTCCTCGGGCGCGCCTGCCCAGCCGGACCATGAGCCGACGCAGGTGGGCTCCGGCTCCGGGCAGTGGCCGGGCGGGACCGGTGGGTCCGGTGGCTCGGGCGGGTCCGGTGGCGGTGGTTCCGGCGGCGGCTCCGGCAGTGGGGCGGCCGGTGCCGCCGGAGCCGGTCCCGGCCGTGGCAGGCCCTGGTGGCGGTCCTCGTCACGCGTCGCGCTCATCACCGCCGTCATCGTCGCGGCCGTGGCCCTGACCGTCTTCCTCACACGCCCGGACAGCGGTACCGGATCGGGCGAGGTCTTCCTCCAGCCGGCCGCGGCCGAGGGCAGGGACCCCTTCACCGAGTCGACGGCCAAGGACTCCACCGCGCCCGCTTCACCGACCGCAACGCCGACCGCGCCGTCCGGTGACACCGGCGGCACCACCAGCGTGGAGGGATCGGCGCCGGGCCTGTACGGCGGCAGCCGCTCCGCACCGAGTTGCGATGTCGAGAAGCAGATCGACTTCCTGCGGGGAGAGCCCGCCAAGGCCAAGGCATTCGCCGACACCGAGGGCATCGCCCAGCGTGAAGTACCTTCCTACCTGCGGTCGTTGACCCCTGTGCAACTGCGCCAGGACACCCGGGTCACCAACCACGGCTTCAAGGACGGCAAGGCCACCGCCTACCAGTCGGTGCTGCAGGCCGGCACGGCCGTACTGATCGACTCGCGCGGAGTGCCGCGCGTGCGCTGTGCCTGCGGTAACCCACTGCTGCCGCCGGTGGCCGTCAAGGAGACACCGAAGCCGGTCGGCAAGCCCTGGCCCGCGTACCAGCAGTCGGACGTGGTGGCCGTGCAGCAATCGGCCACCGCGGTCGACAGCTTCACCCTCGTCGACCTGGACACGGGTGCCTGGTTCAAGCGCGCCGCGGGCGATGGAACGGGCGGGACGGACGCCCCGACCACTCAGCCGCCCTCCGCGCCCCCTTCGGACTCCCCGTCATCCACCTGCCCGCCCTCCGGG